>JAYUPZ010000383.1:0-16248 GCA_043759805.1 Myxococcales bacterium
TTGTCTTCGGCGATGCAGGCGGAGATCCTCGATATGGCGATGGCGATTACCTTCGATCGACAGGGCAGCCTGGATGATCTTTTACTCGATGAGCATGCCTACGTCCGGACGCAAGAGCTGGCCAACCTCTACGGCGTTCCACTTTGGGATGGACAGGGCGAACCGCCGCTCTTTCCCGATGGCGAGCGCCCCGGCCTTTTGACCCGCGCCGCGCTACACGCCACCGGCAACGCCCAGACCCGACCGATATTGAAGGGCGTCTTCATTCGTGACGTACTTTTGTGTGACGAATTGCCCGCGCCACCGGGCGATGTGATGCTCGTCGAGCCGAAGCTTTCGCCGGAGCTAAGCACCCGCCAGGTTGTGGAGACGATCACCGAACAACCTGGAACCAACTGTCGTTCCTGCCACCAAACGTATCTCAACGGTCTTGGCTTCGCGACCGAGAACATCGATTCGCTTGGTCGCCTCCGGAGTGAACAAATCTTGTTTGATGACAACGGCGTCGAGCAGACCCGGATTCCCGTCAACACCGAGGCCGTGGTACGGGTCGATGTCGAAGATGAAAGGCCGGTCAACGGTCCGAAGGAATTGGCGCTCCGGGTGGTCGAGAGTCGAAAGGTGCCGGCGTGTCTCGCCCGCCAGATGGCGCGTTTCACCTTTGCCCGCGAGGAGGAGGTGGAAGGCGACGGCTGTTTCCTTGAGCGCGTGCGACGCGCCGTCGATTCAGGAAAACCCTTGCGTGAGTTGTTCAAACAGGCCTTGCTCGCGCCTGAATTCGCGAGCCGCACAGGAGGACAGCCATGAATCGCCAGATACCGAGCCGTCGCATGTTTCTCAGAGGCGCGGGTGGCGCGACGCTTGCCTTGCCTTTGTTGCCGTCGCTGTTGACACCGCGCCGTGCGTTCGGAGCCACGGTCACGCCTCCGAATAGAAAGTTTTTCGTCGCGTTTCTCCACGAACATGGTGGTGTGAATCGAGAGAACCTTTATCCGCTGTCGCTCGCGACGCAGAGCCAGGAGCTGTATCCGGGTCACACGATTCGACACGGCAAGTTGCTGCACACCGTCGCGGGTACCGAAGGGCGCATCTCGAATGTGCTACGCGGTAGTTCGGGCGTGCTGACTCCGGGCCTCGTCGCCAAGACCAACCTCGTGGTCGGTCTTGATTATCCGTTCTACCTGTCACACCACGGCGGCGGCATGCTGGGCAACATCGCCGGAAACGACGGCTTCGGCGGCAACGACGCCAAAGCGGTTCAGGCTCGCCCCAACGTGACGATTGATCAAACACTCGCCTGGTCACCCTCGTTCTATGGCTCGCTCGATGGCGTCAAGGAACGCTCGGTGTTTCGTACCACGGGTCACCCAAACTTCTCGCACTCCTATACCTGGTCGAGCCCGTCGACCCGATCGGGGAACATCCAGCAAAACCGCGGCAGCACCAGCCTCACAGGGTTCTTCGACAAGTTGCTGGCCGGTGTACAGGCCAAACCTGTCGCGAGCCGTCCCCCCATCATTGATGGTGTGCTCGACGCCTACAAACGGATGCGAGCTAACACGGCGCTGTCGACCCAGGACGGGCAACGCCTTGACGACCACATGGATCTGCTGAACGAGCTTGAGCGCAAGGTGACTCAGAAGCCGGCTGCCAACGCCTCTTGTGCCGAGGCCAAACGTCCAGGCGATCGCCAGAGCGCCGACCCCGCCTATTTTACGACCTTGAATGACATATTCGCGGCGGCGATCTCCTGTGGTTCGACCCGTGTCGCCGTCTCATTGATGTTCGAGCGCTTCGTTAACTTCTCGGGTAACTGGCATCAGGATGTCGCGCATCGGCACACCGAGGCAGGTCCTCAAATGACGCTCGTCGATTCGTACAATCGCATGTTCCAAAGCTCCATGTTGGATCTCGCGGGCAAGCTCAATGCCATTGACGACGGCTTCGGCCACAAGATGCTCGACAATGGTTTGCTCTTGTGGACCGGCGAGTCAGGTCCAAGTACCCACAGCCCAATGACACTCCCGACAGTGATGATGGGCTCCGCTGGCGGCTATTTCAAGACAGGCAACATCGTGGATCTACGCAACCTGTCCCAGGCGGCGCAGGTGCGCATGGTGGGGAACCCGCACGCGGCCGGCCTCACCTACAACAGGCTGATGGCGACCATCCTGCATTCAATGGGTGTCGACCGGAAGGAATGGGAGACCCCGGGGCAGCCGGGCTATGGCCAAACCTTTGTCGATACCGGCATGCGTAACGTCTACAAGGGCGCAATCCTGAGCGACGCGAGCCAGCCGTTGCCCATCATTACCTGACGGGGGCGCGAGACCGATCGGCTTCGGTCTCCGCCCGTCTGGACCGCGGTCGACAAATGCGCGATATTGCGCGGGCGCATGCTGAATCGAATCCAACGTCATCCCCGCACCTTCCTGCCACTGGTACTCATCGGATGCCTCACGCTGACGAGCGTCGCCTGTGTCACGTCAGGAACCTTCGACAAAAAGGTTGCCGAACTCGACAAGGCTCGCAAGGACGCGGCAGCCCGCGACCGCGAACAGAGCGAGAGCATCAAGGCGCTCGAAAAAGAGCTGGCAGCGCGAACCGCCGAGCGCGATCGGTTGAGCAAGCAACTCGATGATGCGACGGCACTTGCCGGCGAACTGACCCAGCGTCTCGAAAAACTTGGTCAGAACGTCGAGCAGCTCACAAGCGAGCGGGGTCAGCTCGCACAGGGTCTAAACGACGCCAAGCAGCGGCTTGAAGAGTTGCGCCGACAGAAAGCCGCAGCGGAGGCGCGGGCCGCGACTTTCCGCAATTTGATAGCAAAGCTGCGCGCGATGATCGACGCCGGCACCATCAAGGTCACGATCCGCAACGGCCGCATGTTGCTGACCTTGCCGAACGACGTGCTTTTCGATTCCGGCAAGACCGAGGTCAAGGCCGATGGACAGGCAGCAATTAAAAGCGTAGCACAAGTTCTTGCTGCGATTGACGATCGTCGTTTCCAGGTCGCAGGGCACACCGATAACGTGCCTATTAAAACAGCGCGCTTCCCCTCAAACTGGGAATTGTCGACCGCGCGCGCAGTCGAGGTGACGAAGCTTTTGGTTGCAAGCGGCATGCGCCCAGGCGTGGTTGCAGCCTCGGGTTATGGCGAGTTTGATCCGGTGGCGACTAACGATACACCCGAGGGGCGATCGGCCAACCGCCGCATCGAGGTCATTCTCGAACCGAACCTGTCAGATTTGCCTTCCCTGGAAGGCGTGCTTTCTGATCCCTAGCGTGTGCTACGCTTACAGATCGGCTGGCGTGCGCCACTTGCGTTGATGGTAAAGCACGGGATCCCCTTCGGGACCGCTTCCCGTTTCCACCACGCGACCGACAAAAATACGGTGATCCCCCGCCTCGTGGATTGCATCGACGGTGCAGTCAAGCCAGCAGAGGCTGTCTTGCAAAATCGGTGCGCCGGTGACAGCGGTGGAATGCGCAACGCCGTCAAACGGGTCCCCGCCACCGGGAACCATGCCCCCAAAGCGTGAGCCGAGATCGATCTGTTTCGTACTCAAGATATGCACCGCGAAGGCGCTCGCGGTCGCCATGCCCTGGCCTGCAACGCCACGGTTGCCGATGCAGACGAGGACGAGCGGCGGATCGAGACTCACGGAACAAAATGCGCTGACGGTTAACCCGGCTTTTCTTCCCGCAGTTTCGTAGGTCACGACGGTTACGCCACTGCAAAAGGTGGAAAGCGCGCGCTTGAAGGCATCGGACGATACGGAGGAGAACATGGGCCATTAATAGAATGCTTGGGTCTCGCGATGTCAACCGACTGAATGGTATAACGGCTTTGCCGTGTGAAACGTCGTACAAGGCGGCGCCTGAAAAAGGGAGGTGCGTGGTGAAAGACAGTTTCATTCCCTACCGTGGATCCCCGGAAAATAGCGAGTTCTCGCGTTTCGTTCGCCCGGGACTTGTGCGACTGCTGGACGGCTTTCGTCTGGGTGTCCACTATCACCGCGGCGAAGGCGACACCCTTTATTGGAACGGCCCCAAAGGTGAAACCGCTGTACTCGATCTGGTCGGTGGATTCGGAACCGGGCTTTTTGGACACAACCATCCCGAACTGGTGGCGGCGATGCGCAAGTGCCTCGACGATCAATTGCCAATTCAGGCCCAGGGAAGCTTGCGTGGTCCGGCGGGTGAGCTGGCAGCGCGTCTGTCGCGCATCGCGGGGCACGACGATGGCCGATCGTTCGTGGTCACCTTCGCCAGCACGGGTACCGAGGTGGTCGAAGCCGCCCTGAAACACGCGCGCCTTGAATATGATCGCCGCAGAACAGCGGAGATGCGTCGACTGCGCATTTTTGCGAACTGGGTACAATTTGATCTCAACCGGGGGCGTTTGAAGTTGAAAGAAGCCTTTCGCGAACAGGCACTTGCCGTCGGTGTGCAACGCGAAGTCCCCATCGAGGCGATGGCATCAGTGCTTGTCGACCGGGCGTGTGATGCGCTTGGCACGCAGCCGTTGTCGCTGGCGCTGCAAGGGGCGTTTCACGGAAAAACGCTTGGGTCATTGCAGATCACGCATGCCGATCAGCATCGACATCCCTGGGTGGGTGCCGCCGCCGCGTTTCTTCACGCAACCGATCCCGAAGAATTGCAACGGCAACTGGAAGTTCATGCCTTCACGATTCATGTTCCTGTCTGGGATGCCGAGTGCGGACTGCGGGTGGAGCCGCAAAAACATTCACGTCTCTCCGCAGTGGTTATCGAGCCTCTGCAAGGTGAAGGTGGCATTCGATTGCCCAATCCCGACAACTTGCGTGTCCTACGGAGAGTGGCGGACGCCTATGGTTTTCCACTGGTGATGGATGAAATCCAGTGTGGGATGGGTCGAACCGGTACATTTTTCGCGAGTACTCAAACAGGAGTTCAAGGCGACTACTACTTGCTTGCGAAAGCGCTCGGCGGTGGTCTTGCGAAACTCGGTGCACTGTTGGTCGATCGCCGACGATACGTCGACGATTTTGGCGTGTTGCATACCTCGACCTTTGCCGATGACGATCTGTCCTGTGGTCTTGCCTTGACCGCACTCGATATCGTGGAACGGGCCGGCGGCGCGTTGATGAAAGACTGCCGTGACAAGGGTGAATGGTTGCGGGATGAGCTCATCGCGCTCAAAAAATCCCACCCCAGCTGGATTGCGGACGTTCGTGGACAGGGACTCATGCTGGGCATAGACTTCGGCACGCAGCACCGGCCCACCTCTCCGATGCTGGGCATGTTGCTCGACGAGGATCTGTTGGCACCTTTTCTGGCGGGACATTTGTTGCACGAAGAAAGTATTCGCGTCTTGCCCGCCCTTTCGTCAGGAAAGGTGATGCGCATCGAACCGTCCGCGTTCGTAACACGAAAGGCGCTGGCGAAGTTTTTACTCGCCTTCGAGCGCGTCTTGCAGAAGCTTGAGTGCGAAGACTTCGCGGCACTGGGTCGTTTTGCCCTGGGCGAAGATCCCGGTGTGCGCGCAACCATCCTCGAAGAAAAGGCCTGGAATCGGTCTCCGGGGGAAGCATGATGGCCCGCCCTATTGGTTTTCTTTGTCATCCGCTGGTCGCGAGGGACATGCGTCACTTCGATCCGGCGTTTGCGGCGTTCTCCTCCGATGCGCTTTCGGGCTTTCTGCAGCGATCGCAGCAAATGATTGATGCGCTGTCCATGGGCACCTACAAAGTTCAAAGTGCGCAGGGCGTCTTTACCACCATGACGGCCCTGGTTGTGCCGTTTACCGTCCTGCAGGCGGTGCAGGGAATGCAAGCCCGGAACCTGCGACCCTTTGAGGACATGGTTCAACGCGCACTTGATCGCGCGGAATCACTGGGCGCGGAACTGGTTGGGCTTGGCGCCTACACTTCAATCGTGACAGACAACGGAAGGGCACTCTTGCCTGCAAAGGCAGGCCTGACGACCGGCAATTCGCTCACGGTCGCTGCAGCGGCGCAGGCCGTGTTGATTCAAGCGCGCCGCATGGGAATCAAGAAGGGCCGCCTCGGGGTGGTGGGGGCCACCGGCAATATTGGTGCGACGCTTGCCGAGTTGCTGGCGCCCGAAGTCGGCAAGATGGTGTTGGTCGGACGCGAGATTGGCATCGGTCGATTGTCGCGGCTTGCGGGGCGACTGGGGTCACACGTTTCGGCGAGTTTCGATATGCGCGACCTGCGAGAGTGCAACCTCATCGTCAGCGCCAGCAACAGCGCCGGCGCCATCATTCATGCCGAACACATTGACGACGAAAATGCAGTTGTCATTTGTGACGTCGCCACGCCGGCCGATGTGCACCCTGCTGTGCCGACCTTGCGACCCAAATCTATCGTCATCAAGGGTGGGCAGTGGCGACTCCCCTTTGCCAAGGACATTCCAAGAGGCGGGATCTGTCCCGCGCCCGGAATCGCCTACGGTTGCATGGCCGAGACACTGGTACTTGGTTTTGAACAGCGGTTGGATTCGTATTCGCTCGGGACGCTCGACATAAAGGACGTGCAATGGATCTATGCACGCGCAATCGAGCATGGATTTAAAGTGGTCATCAAACCTGCACAGCGAGACAAGGCCGAGCCTGTCGTCGCTGCAGCGGTCGCACAGGAGGCAATGGCTCCGCGGCGAAAAAACCCAACCCGAACGACTTGAAGCACGGCATGAGGCAATCGCATCTTTTGGCGGGGTGCATGACTTTGATGGTGGCAATGGGTGGGTTGAACCGTGTCTCGATTGCCGAAGGTCCGATTTCGTTTGTGCTCGACTATCAAGTTGCGCCCGGAATCAAGTGTCCGGACCGAGCAGACGTTGAGGCGATGGTACTAAAAGAAGTGGGGCGGCCGATCTTTGATGGCCCCGCCGAGCAGCAGGCGATTTTGACGATCGCGCTTTCGGACGGGGAATTAATTGCCCGTATTGCATTTACCAGTGCCTCAACCGGCGGGCCCGCGTATCGAACGGTTTCGGCGCCTTTGCAAGACTGCCGCGATCTGGTGCGGATTTTTGCCTTGCTGGTGGCCCTGCGTGCGCAAGGGGTCGAGCCAGAGCCGGAGCCCGAGGTTGAACCGAAGGAGATCCGTCCACGCCGTTTGAGAAGCGAAACACAGGCAGCAGCGGTAGAACAAAAGCCGGTGGCCGACGCTCCACCCGTAGCCCAACCGGTTGCAAGACCGGAGGTCGTCAAGTCAGGTGCGAAGACAGAAACCGCAGCACATTCGAGCCCCTGGCTTGCCCTGACCGTCGGGTCAGGTCTTCGCACCGGGTTTGCGCCGCACGTCAATCCGGCCTTGCGTTTGGGTGTGGTCGCCGATACCTCCACGGCATTTCGGATCCAAGCCGAGTTGGAAGGGGTAGGGGGAGGTCAACACGCGGTAAATCCGAAGGGGGCTTACCGTGTTTCCGGGGCTGCTTTCATCGTGTCCACCTGCTGGTCGCCACACCGGAAGGCCGCGGTATCGCTGGCAATCTGTCCGGTCCTGTCGGCGACCCTCGTCCAGGTTGCTGGAGAAGGTCTTGATGTTTCGCAAACCGACCGTGCTTTCGGGACAACGGGAGGTTTGGATGCCCGCGTCCGGATGGCGCTGTCCGACCAATTTTACATCGAAGCGGTGTTGGGCGGGGCGTTCAATCCTCGTCCCCATACCGTTTGGGTTGGTGGCGATAAGGCGTGGAAATCAGAGCCGTTTTGGTTCAACTCGGTGTTGTTGCTGGGCTATCGGCCGGGTGCCACCCCAGCCTCGCGCGCGCCCGCTGCCGATTTATCAACAACAACAGTTCCGTCGAAGCAATAAGGTGATGCTTCTTCAGGCCAGCCACCTGCCCGGTGCTTCTCCCGACTCCTTTTCGGGCGATGAACTGCTTGGCCGCTTTGCCGAAGAAATGCCCTTTCTTTACGGGTTCGTCGAGCGCATGGGGATCCCACCTTCAGACCGCGACGATATCATTCAAGAAGTCTTTTTGGTCTTTCACAGAAGGCGCGCCGATTTCGACCAAAGTCGACAACTGCGACCGTGGCTAAGCGGCATCGCGTACCGCTTGACCCTGTCACAGCGTCGAGCAGGCCGTGAACTGGTGTCGGAAGCCCTGGATCCCGCGGACGAGCGCGGCCAATCACCCGAACAAGATTACGTGCAGCGGGAGTCCGCCGAAGTGGTTCGGATGGCCCTGCAAAAATTGCCACCCAAGCAACGGGCCGTTTTTGTTCTGCACGAAATACAGGGCATGGATGTGGTCGCGATCGCGCACGCGGTGGGTGTACCAAGGTTTACGGTCTATTCACGCTTGCGCGAGGGCCGACGCGCGTTTTCGGAAGCTGTGAAACGTTTGCTCGGGAAGGATGCAGTGCATGAGTCTTAACGACATGGACGCGGAAGTTCACCGATTGCTCGTGCGGGAGCGCGATCGGGTCGTGTTGAACGACCGTCACAAGCGTACCCTGCAGGACCGGCTGCGGCGGGTGGCTCGGGCCGAAAACGCAACACAACAAGGATGGCTGCGTCGCGGATTCCTGGGACCATTCTTGGGTCTTCGGCCGGTGGTGGCGTTGGGTCTGCTCTTCACGTGTGCAGGTATGGCGGCCGCCATCGTCAAGGTTGGTCCTGGCATGTGGTCGCCAAAACCGTCGCAACCCACGGTTGTTCATTCCCGCAACAGCATGATGGCAACGCCAACGGTCATCGACGAAACACCCGCGGCTGTCGAGGCCGGCGGTGAAACCCGGGAGGCGTTGCGCGCCGAGATCGCGCTCATTGGCCGTGCTCGCAGGGCGCTCACCGCAGGATCTGCCGACGAGGCGGCCCGTTTGCTTTCAAACCACGCCACCCTGTATCGAACAGGCGTGTTGGTCGAAGAAAGACTCGGCCTTGAGGTCATGACGTTGTGGCATCAGGGGAAACGAGTCGAAGCCGAACAAACAGCGCAACGATTCGTAGAGCGCTATCCACAAAGTCCGATGAACCGTCCCATCCGCGAACTGCTAGACAGCACGCATTGATGGTTTTTCGGTTTGTTGCAAGGACGCTGATTCTTCTCGTGTTCGCACCGGGTGCGGCGTGTGATGCGAATCTGAACGCGGGATACAACCGGGAGGGTGTTGCGTCTATCAGCGTCGATGCGGGTATGGATGTACCGCTGCAGTCCCGAAATTTTACGGTGGAAGGTCAACCGGTTTTTCTACAGAAAAACGGCAGCGCAGAGGCCGTCGGCGAGGCGATCATGTTGACCGGCGATCTCGAAAGTCAGCAGGGGACGGTCTTTATCCCGACACCGTTTTCGCTCATTCCGCGCCGCGATTTCACGATCCACATGATCTTTCAGATCGAATACAGCACCATCGCCGCCGATGGCATCGCCCTCGTATGGCACGCGGATCCGATGGGAGCATTTGCCCTCGGGGGTGCGGGAGGCGGTATTGCGATAGGGGATTTGAAGCCTTCGCTGGCCGTGGTGTTCGATACCCACAACGGCAACGGCATCGAGCCCGCGCCCGGTATTGCGATTGGCCACGGGGCTGATTTCTCCTCGACGCCGCTCCTGGTACGCGATCCGCCCTTTGATCTGACGAACGGTAATCGCGTGTACACCTGGATAACTTACCAAGAAGGCGTCCTCGCGGTTTTTATCGACAACGTGAACACAAAGCCCGCCCTGCCGTGGATCACGACCCCGGTGGATCTCGCGGCCGAGCTTGGACCCGAGGCCTTTCTCGGCGTTGCGGCTGCAACCGGTGCGAAGTTTGCGAGGCATACCCTGCATGCGCTGCATGTGAGCACCGGTTTTTAGAAACGCACTTTTTCTGACAACACCAGGCGATCCGTCGCAATAAGGGTATGCGACTCACTGCCCGTGTGCTTTCATTGTTGGCCGTTGCCGCAACGGCATGTTCCGGAACCGTCGAATCGACTTCGCCCTCCGATTCGAGAAATCCCTCGAAACCTGGCGCAAAGCCCGATCCCGACACGGACTCACCCGACCGCCCCGCACCGGTGTCACAGAACCGACCGGCGGGAGGCGTTCGTGGCATCCTGGAATGCAAAACGGTGCCTTTGCCAGCCTACGGCAATGCGTCTTCTGAAAAACTCTCGAAGGGCTTTCGCAGCAGTTGTGCCGCCTGTCACGGTGGGGCGGGGCAAGGCCAGGGAAAGTATCCAGCGATTCCGGGCAAGTTAACGCAAGCGGAGTACGTTTCCATCGTCCGCAAGGGCATTCGAGAAATGCCTGCCTTTGAGGCGGCGTTCATCGATGATGCCTCGCTGGCAGCTGACTTCGATCGCCTGAAAAAATTCGCCGATCAACCCGACGGCATTCGTTTGACCTCGGGTGGTCCCGACACGTGGACCGATTCGGATGTCGAAACGGTTTACCAGGAAGGTTTGAAGATCTGGCGTAAACCCGGCAGTGTGGACGGACAGGCCTGCACGAACTGTCACAGTGCCGATGGTGTGGAGCTTGCAATTATTGGCTTTACCGATGACGCAATCCTGCGACGGGGTCAACAGCATTTGTCACCCGAGGACGCGTTGCAGGTACGGGACTTTGTGCACGCCCAGCGCATTCGCCTTGGCATTGGTGAAACCTGCGCCACCGACTGGCGTCCCTTTCAACCCGGGGGCGAGGTATTGCCAGGCATTAACTCGGCGGAACAGGACGCCGCATTCCTGAAGGTTTTGCAAGAGCGCAAACTGCTGTTGGCCACGGGCAAAGTGGTGACCTTGTCAGACGCACAAAAAGCCTTCGCCGAACTTCAGGCGATCGATCTGCGCCAACTCCCAATCGGGATACCGTTGCCACGCTGGAGCGAGGACAAGTTCAACGGGACCGAACATCGCGACATCAACGACTACATGCCACCTGTGCCCACGGTACCGAACAAACCGGGCGAATATTTTGCGGTCGAAGACGCCTACCTCGCCAACCCCACCGACGCGGGTCTCTACAAGCTTCTTGATGAGAACCGAAACAACATGAACGACCTCGGCTACGCAAAGAAATACGCAATTCCGCGCGTGCCGAGCAATTGTGTTTTCGAGAACAGCACGCAGTGGATCATGGAGCGAATCACACAACCCAAGCGCCTTGGAGTACTTGTCTCGGCACATATTTTCCGCGAGGAGATCAAAAACCCCGGTAGCTTCTACCGCCGGCCCGCTGCGCTCTTCGCTGACGCCCCTGTGGCGGAGAACCCCGCATTCTTCCTTGGTGGTTTTTCCATTGAGCCGCCGTGCTACGACGACAACAACTCACCGAATTGGATCAAGTCGTTTCCTGCGGGGTTCCGTGACGAGTTTCCCGAATCAGATCTTAAGGATGGCATCGTACGAAACGCAACCGATCGCTTGACGCACGTTTGGATGACCCTCGGCCAGGTGCTGGATCCCACGCTCATTGCCGTCGACAACATGCAGACCAACAAGATCCACTACTGGGCTTTTCGCAATTTTGACCAGAAGGAGATTCACCTCCCGTTCATGTACGTGCATCGCATGGCAATGCAAACTACCTACTGGGGCAAGATGCGCGGTACGCCAGAATTTCCGAAAGCGGTTGGACCGTTCGACAACGCAAGCGTCGACTGGTTGCATCCGCTGCTCGCAACCGAGAATCAGAACAGCGCCGGATTGCGCAGCGCGATCAGTCCCGAGAGCAAGAGCCTGCCTTTTGCAGCGGCGAATCAATTCAAGGGAAACCTCATTCGTATGATGATGTTGATGAGCGAAGACCTGTTGAAAAAGGGTATGACCATTCAACAAGATCAAAACGACGATCACTGCCTGTCCGTGCTCTGCCAGTTGCGCGAGATGCGCAACTATACCAACGATCTCAAAACGCAGGCAGCCACGGCGGGCGGCAAGGCAGCCTACGAAAAAGCAGGTTTTGATCTCTCGCTCTACCAGAACGATACGAACGCGTTGGTTGATCGCGTACTCAATTTGCTCGCCGCTGCCCCACGTCAATAGCGGGAATCGCATCACAGCCCGGTCGAATGGACCGGATGTTCTTGGGCGTTTTGCCAGGGGACCTCCGGCCACCAGGGCGGGGTGATGGCGGTCTCGGGTTCGATGGATTCTCCGGGGCGTGGATAAAGCGCCTGCACCTGTGCGCGTTGCGCTGCAACACGAATGCGTTCGACGGGTTCTGTCCAGCCGTGCGCGGCAAGATCAAAAAGTCCCCAGTGGATCGGAATGAACTTGTTGCCGCGCACCATGCGGTGCGCCTCTATCGCCTGTTCAGGTCCGATATGCCAGTCGGGCCAGGCACGATTGTAAGCACCCGCCTCAATCATCGTTGCATCAAAGGGGCCAAGCTTCTCACCGATGTCACGCAACTCAGGAAACATGCCGGTGTCGCCCGAAAAATACACCCGATGCGTTTTCGCCTGCACGGCGTAACCCGCCCACAACGTCGCGTTCTGATCAAAAGCATGTCGACCCGAGGCGTGGCGCGCAGGAGTCATCACAATGTTGGTTTCACCGATGCGAACCGATTGCCACCAGTCAAGCTCGACGATGCGATCGGGAGGCACACCCCAGTATTCAAGATGCGCCGCAACACCCATTGGTACGACGAACCGGGTTTTCCAGTCCCGAATGGCGACGAACGTTGGATAATCGAGGTGATCGTAATGATCGTGCGAGATCAAAACAGCATCCACTGCGGGCACATCCGCGAGCGGCAGGGGTGGTTCATACCAGCGCTTCGGTCCGATGAAGGTGAGCGGCGAGGCGCGTGGACCCCAAACAGGATCCGTGAGGAATCGCTGGCGATCAATTTCAATCAACAGGGTGGAATGGCCAAGCCAGGTGATTCGCAACCCCGAAACCGGTGGCGTTGCAAATACCGTCGGATCGGTTTTTGTCACGGTCACGGTTTGTGTCGGTGAAGCAAACGCACTGCGATTGAGCAGGGCAGAGAGCGCCGTGCGGTTGTCGTTGAAGAGCGGCAAGGGATTTTCGAACTTCGCCCCCGCCCACTGTGGAGACTGCTGCATTCGGGCCAATCGCTCGCCTTCGGCTGCCTTTCCGAAGGCCCGCCACGCGATAGCCGACCCGATGGCAAGACAGAAGAGAACCAGTCCCAGCAGCACCGAAGTGGCCAAGAGGCTGAGGCGAAGGGCGCGACGAAACCGGCTCGGCTTGGGTTGCACCCTCTGCAGTGTAGCGCGAGAGCGATACCACCAATTTTCGGCAATCTTTGCAGAAAACCCGGTTGGTCACGCGGATTTTTCGTTTGAATCGGGTTCCGTCGCGAAGGCGGTCTCAGGCCACGGCACAAACCTTGCTTGTCGATAGGGACCTCATGGAACAACGCTGGCAACAAATCGATGCATGGTGGCGCGCTGCCAACTACCTTTCCGTGGGACAGATCTACCTGCGCGACAATGCGATGTTGCACGAGCCTTTGCGCCGCGAGCACATCAAGGCGCGTTTATTGGGTCACTGGGGAACCTCCCCGGGTCTCAATTTCATCTACGCTCACCTGAATCGCGTCATTCGGACGCAAGATCTAAACGTCATCTACCTGACGGGCCCTGGCCACGGCGGACCGGCGCTCATCGCCAACGCCTTTTTGGAACGAACCTATAGCGAGATCTACCCTGATGTATCCTTCGACGCGCGCGGGATACAACGGCTCTTCGAGCAGTTTTCGTTTCCGGGCGGTGTGCCGAGCCATGTTGCGGCCGAAACACCCGGCTCGATTCATGAAGGCGGTGAACTGGGTTACGTTTTGTCACACGCTTACGGCGCCGTGTTTGATAATCCGGATCTCATCGCCTGCTGTGTGATCGGTGACGGTGAGGCCGAGACAGGGCCCCTTGCAACCAGCTGGCACTCGAACAAGTTTCTGAACCCCGCACGCGACGGTGCGGTCTTGCCCATCTTGCATTTGAATGGGTACAAGATCGCTGGTCCCACGGTGCTTGCACGCATTCCGCAGGACGAATTGAATAGTCTGTTGCGCGGGATGGGTCATGAACCGCACTGGGTGCACGGTGACGAACCCGAGTCGATGCACCGGCAGATGGCAGAGACCATGGATCGCGTTACCGCGACGATTGCCCAGATCCAGCGCGATGCGCGCTCGGTTGGCTCGAACCGACGGCCGCTGTGGCCGATGATCGTGTTGAAAAGCCCCAAGGGATGGACCGGTCCCAAGGAAGTCGATGGCAATCCGGTGGAAGGATCTTGGCGTTCACATCAGGTCCCGATCGCGGATCGAATGGACGATGCAGACGTGCTGCAATTGCAAGCATGGATGAAAAGCTACCGTCCCGAAACGCTGTTCGATGAACAGGGCGTGCTACTTCCCGAGGTTGCGGCGCTGTCGCCACGGCCCGAGCGACGCATGAGCGCCAACGTGCACGCGAACGGCGGCGCATTGTTGCGCGATCTGCAGATGCCAAACTTTCGTGACTATGCCGTCGAGGTTCCCGCACCCGGTGCGACGCAAGCCGAGGCGACACGTGTGCAGGGCCTGTTGATTCGCGACGTGATGCGGAGCAACCCAACCAACTTTCGCATCGTTAGCCCGGATGAAACGGCCAGCAATCGGTGGGGTGCAGTGTTTGATGTGACCAACCGCATGTCGATGGCAGAGATCTTGCCGACCGATGATCACGTGGCGCCCGATGGCCGCGTGATGGAAATGTTGAGTGAGCATCAGTGTCAGGGCTGGCTTGAAGGGTATTTGTTAACCGGAAGACACGGGTTTTTTTCGTGTTACGAGGCATTCATTCACATCATCGATTCGATGTTCAACCAGCACGCCAAGTGGCTAAAAGTGACAAGGGAGATCCCCTGGCGCCGTCCCATTGCGTCGCTCAACTATCTGCTAACGTCACACGTATGGCGACAAGATCACAACGGTTTCAGCCACCAGGATCCCGGCTTCATCGATCACGTCGTCAACAAGAAGTCATCTGTCGTCCGGGTGTACTTGCCCCCGGATGCCAATACCCTCCTGTCGGTCACGGACCACTGTTTGCGCAGCAAGAATTACGTGAACGTCATCGTTGCCGGCAAGCAGTCGATGCCGCAATGGTTGTCCAAGGACGAGGCGATTGCCCACTGCACGATGGGCCTTGGAATCTGGGAGTGGGCAAGCAATGATGGCGATGCCGAGCCCGACATTGTCATGGCCTGTTGCGGCGACGTGCCGACTTTGGAGACGCTCGCAGCGGTCGACATACTACGAAAACTCGCGCCCGAGTTGCGGATTCGTGTGGTGAACGTCGTCGACTTGATGCGCCTGCAAAGCGAACGCGATCATCCGCATGGCCTATCCGATCGGGACTTCGATGCCATTTTCACAGCCGACAAGCCAATCTTGTTCGCGTTCCATGGCTACCCCTGGCTGATTCACAGGTTGACATATGGTCGTACGAATCACGGCAATCTGCACGTTCGAGGCTACAAAGAAGAAGGCACGACCACCACGCCTTTTGATATGACGGTCCTGAACGACATGGATCGATTCCATCTGGTCAGCGTCGTGGCGGAACGGGTTCCGAAGCTGGTTGCAAAGGCCCCACACATAAGCCAGGCGATGCAGAAAAAGCGCATTGAGCACAGCGCTTACATTCGGGAACATGGTGACGACATGCCGGAAATCAAGGACTGGGTGTGGAACCGGGCAGCCAAACAGGGCGAGGTATGAAACGACTGCTCGTGATTAACACTGGCTCGAGCAGTCTGAAGTGGACCGTGCTGGAGCACGAGGGTCAGGTGGTGGCCGCGGGTACGGAACCCTGGCACTCCCATGACGCGACGGCGAGGGCGGAACAACTTGCGGTGGCACTGCGCACGGCACCGGCCTTTGATTGTGTTGGTCATCGCGTCGTTCATGGTGGCGCTCATTTTTGTAAACCGGTGTGGATCGACAACGAAGTCCGCAAGGCATTCGTTGAACTTTCTCCCCTGGCACCGGAACACATGGGGCTGGCCTTGCTTGCGATCGACACAGTTGCCCGTGATTTCCCCGACATCGCCCAGGCGGCAGTATTCGACACCGCATTCCATGCGACCCTGTCCGAGGCCGCGGCGGGCTACGGATTGCCCCACGAATGGACGCAACGCCATGGGATTCGTCGGTTTGGTTTTCATGGCCTCAGCGTGTCGTACGCTTGCCGTCGGATACGCGAGCTGTACCGGGTAATGCCAACGCGGCTTATCGTTTGCCATCTCGGCAGCGGCTGTTCGGTGACGGCAGTGAAAGACG
>JAYUPZ010000384.1:0-7506 GCA_043759805.1 Myxococcales bacterium
CATTCTGGCAGCCGTCGAGCGAACCCCTGTCATGGGGGCGAGTACCGAGTTGATTTTTGTCGAGGGACACTCGAAGGACGACACCTGGGCTCGCATTCAAGAGGTGATTGCAAACTACAAGGGTCCACTCAAACTCTCTGCGGTTCAGCAGACCGGCAAAGGCAAGGGCGACGCCGTCCGCATGGGGTTTGCGCGCGCCACCGGGGATATTCTCATGATCCTGGACGCCGATCTCACCGTTCCGCCCGAGGATCTTCCTGTGTTTCACCAGGCAATGGCCAATGGACATGCGGACTACGTTCAGGGGACTCGATTGGTGTACCCGATGGATCCGGGCGCGATGCGGTTTCTTAACAAGCTTGGCAACATCGGCTTTTCAATGCTGTTCACGCACCTTCTGCAACAACCCATCAAGGATACCTTGTGTGGAACCAAGGTGCTTTGGCGTCGCGACTATGAACGTCTTGCCGCGGCCCGCTCGTATTTTGGGGATTTTGACCCCTTCGGAGATTTTGATCTGATTTTTGGCGCTGCACGCCTCAATCTCAAGATCGGTGAAATTCCCGTTCGTTATCGTGAGCGAACCTACGGCGAAACGAACATCGAACGCTGGAAACACGGCGTGTTGCTTTTAAAGATGTCGGCGGTTGCGGCGCGTAAACTTCGATATGTATGACGACGCCCAAAAGCGGTTCGATTTTCATCGATCGGCATTTGCATCCAATCCGGCACTCAAGCGACTTTACTCACGCTGGTACGGCATGGTTCGCGATCGACTGCCGGACACAAGCCTTGGTCCGTGGGTCGAGCTTGGATCCGGTCCGGGCCTTGTCACCGAGTTCATCCCCGAAGTTGTGACGACGGATCTCGTCCCGGCGCCGTGGCTCGGTCTGCGATCGTCGGCTGAATGCCTTCCGTTTCGATCAGGTTCCGTTGGCGCGTTGTTGTTGTTCGACGTTTTGCACCACCTACCCAACCCTTCTCGCTTGTTCGATGAGGCAAACCGCGTATTGGCCCCCGGTGGCCGTTTGGTGATGTGCGAGCCACTGGTCTCGGCGCTCTCGTATCCCGTCTATCGATTTTTTCACGAAGAAGCTCTTGAGTTCACGTCGTCACCCTGGGATACGGTTGCCAGCGCGGAACATCCCTTTGACGGCAACCAAGCCGTGCCCACGGCACTTTTGTTGCGAGGACGGGCCGAACTTGATCGACGATGGCCCGGGCTTTCGATGACCGAGTTGCTGCGGTTTGCGGGTCCCGTCTATCCCGCTACCGGTGGTTTCGGGAAAAAGCCGTTGCTTCCGATGCGCCTCTGGGAGGCTTTGGATGCAATCGAAACACGTTTACCTTCGTCCGTGTTTCGCTTTATCGGGTTCCGGATGTTGGCGGTCTTGTCCCGCGTCAGTGCGTCCACGCCGAACATTGATAGAGTGACGCACCAATAGGTGCGTGCCGAGGGATTGAAACCCTCTGAACCAACTTCAAGTGGCGCGCCAAAGCTGCGTGGATCTTGGATGGGGGACTCACGTGATCGTCGTCAATTCGGGAGAATCCAATGGTCAAGAAAGCGGCAATCATCATCGGGTTGACCATGGGATAACCCGTGACAAGCGTCCCTCCCTTCTTCAGAAGCCTAGCCAAGGTTTTTGCTGCACCCTCGGAATCTTCGATGTGTTCGAGAACTGAGAAACACGCAATCGCATCAAACGATGTGTTGTTCAGCGTCTTTGGATCGAGCAAGTCGAGGGTTTGGAACGAGGCGGAGCATTCGGGATTCACCAAAGTGTCCAACCCACGGGCGAGCTCGAGATCGACACCCGTATAGTTTGGATAAGCAGCGGTCAGCGTCGGAACGAGAATACCGCTGCCGACGCCCACTTCCAAAACGTGGTTGCAAGTCGTCGGTAAGAGGTCCAGCCCTATTTGTAGTCTCTTTCGGTACAAATGACCGAGCAGCGGACGGAAATAGTGTGGCAATGGGTCTTTTGCGTTGTTGGGTTTCAGGCGTTCGCGCGGCGGAAGAATGAATTGCACTATAGTTACTCTTCCTGTGACGCCTGCTCGGTGTCACCAGTCAGTTTGAAGGGTGATACGGTTCGTTGACCAAGGATGATGGAGAAGGCCTCTGGCGCGTAGGGATACCGTTCCTCAACCATCGTCTGTAGCCTTGTTGCCTCCCCTGCGTAGGCATCTCGGTACTGTTCGCCGAGAAGAGACTTGAGGCGGTTTCTAATTTGCTCCCGTACTTCTGGATCGGAGACGGTGGCATAGGTTTGCTTGAGGTGTTCTATTGCAAGATCCCGTTTTCCACTCTTAGAAAGCATAGTTGAAACCAGTGTTACGATATGCGCCGGAACGCCGTCAAACAAAGTCGCCCGGCGAAGAGCCTCGATTCCTTCTCTTTGAAAAGCGTGGAACGATTCGCTGTTTTTCGGGACTAGTCGAGTCATCTCGAAAGCGCGGTTGAAGCCTAGTTGGAACCAGATGTTCCAGTTGTTTGGAAAAAAACGTGTGCCCTTTTCAAGAATCTTTTCTGCTTCCTTGAACGTTTCAAGCGTATAGGTTTCGCCTTTGTAAACCACCATGGTGGCGCCTCTCAAATAGATTGCCTCAAAATACGGATCCAAATCGGTCGCTGCGTCCACGTAGAAAGACAGCCACTTTTGTCTCCCACGTGTGGCAATCTGATCACCAAAATAAACGTTCAAGCGCGCGCTGACGAGATCAGACATGAATTCCGTGTGGCCAAGACTGGCCCGTGAGATCACCGCGACCGGCGGCAAGTAAAGCTCGTCCACTTCACTGGGCCACTTTTCCCTCTGGGACAGTGCGCCTGCGCGTGCATTGAATGTTGCGGCACCGACGGCGATGATTCCGGCAGTGGCAAGCAGTGAGCGTAAGGAAAAACCACCGTGCTCCATGGTCTACGGCTCTTGATGGGTTTCACGCTCGCCGCTATCGGTTCCGGCGATGCCCAGTTTTGATAGGCGGTAACGCAGTGACCTAAACGTAACACACAGTAGTCGAGCGGCCTCTGTGCGGTTTCCCTTTGTGCGTTCCAGCGCACGCAACAAGATGCCTCGCTCGAAGTCGGAAACTACCTGTTCCAGATTGAGGCCTGTATCGGGAAACGAGGTTTCCGATATGGTGGCGATGGGTGCGTTTTTCAAGGAGGTTAATCCTGGAAGGTTGTCGACCGTCAATCGATCGGCTGGGGCAAGCGTGACGGCACGTTCAATGATGTTTTCAAGCTCACGAACGTTGCCTGGAAAGCTGTGGCCCATCAGTGCCGCGAGCGTGTCGGGGTCCATGCCCGTGATGGTACGGCCATGCTCGGCAGCAAATTTCCGAATGAAGTGGTCGACCAAAAGCGGAATGTCATCGCGCCGTTCGCGCAGCGGGGGAATGCGCAACTGAATCACGTTCAATCGATAGTACAGATCCTGCCGAAAGGAACCGTTTTCGATCTCCGCTTCCAAATCACGGTTGGTTGCAGCAACCACGCGAACATCGATTTCGTTCTCGGTTAAACCGCCGACCCTTTTAATCTTGCGCTCCTGAAGCGCTCGCAACAATTTGACCTGCATCGCCGTGGGAAGTTCCGCGATTTCGTCGAGAAACAAGGTCCCGCCGTTGGCTGCCTCGAAAAGCCCGGTCTTGTCGGTGGCGGCGCCAGTGAACGAACCCTTCACGTGACCGAAGAGTTCGGACTCGATGAGGGTTTCTGGAATTGCGCCGCAGTTGATCGCCACAAACGGTTCGCCACTGCGAGGAGACATTTCGTGGATGGCGCGCGCAACGAGTTCCTTGCCGGTTCCCGATTCGCCAATCAGCAACACGCTGGTTTTGGCCGGGGCGATCTTCTGCAACATTTCGAAGAGCCGTTGCATCGGCTCTGCTTTTCCGATGAGGCGTTCCAGACGATAGCGACCTTTGATCTCGTCGCGCAACACAACGTTTTGCTTTTGTAGCGTGCGACGCTCAAGTGCGCGTTCGACAACGAGGCCGACTTCATCGACTTTGAAGGGTTTGGTCAGGTAGTCGTAGGCCCCCGCCTTCATGGCAGCGATGGCGGTGTCCGCCGTCGCAAAGGCAGTCACGACGATCACCTGCGTATCGGGGCGAATTTTTTTCGCTTCTGCGAGGACTTCAAGTCCGCCGATGTTGGGCATGCGCAGGTCGGTGATGACAATATCGAACTCGCGAGCCTTCAACGTGGCAATGGCCTGCGCGCCACCTTCCGCTGCCTCTACACGATGACCTGCGCGGCGCAGATAAATAGCCAAAAACTCACGCATCGATCGTTCGTCATCGACGATCAGGATGTCACCGGTTGATGTGTTCTTGGACATGGTTCACAATTTGCGAGCAACGAGGACAACAAATCCGCCCAGGTTGCGTAGACCCGGCAGATCGCAGGCTGCGCGTTCAGCCGCCGAAAAAAGTGCGCCAAGGGGTGCGAAACGGTAGACGGTCGAGGCGGGTGTGAATATGCGAACCCCGCGCACGCTCACGAGTTCAACGTCAGCGGGTAGGTATGTGCGAGCTTGTCTTACGGTATCGTAGCGGGTGTAGACGTCGCGATCCGTCGTTCCGGCCGCGATGCGCGCGGGACCACCGACCCATTTAGCAAGACTGCGCAAAGAATAGGGATTGTAGAACTCGGCAAGCAACGTACCACCGGGGCGCAGCACGCGGACCATCTCGGCCAGCGCTTCCTGAATGGGTGGAATGTGCGGCAATACCTTCATGCTGTAGACCAGATCAAAGTGCGCATCCGGAAACGGCAGATTGGTGATTGAGCCTTGGACGACTGGAAGTGCGCGCTGGTTTGCTGCTTGCAACATTCCACGCGAAAGGTCGAGGCCCACGACCTTGCTGGCGAACTCACAAGTCCGCTGCAAGAGTAGACCCGTACCACAACCGGCCTCAAGGACGCAGCGTCCCTCGCCATATTTTCGGACGAGGTCAATCTCGAGGTCGTCGATGAGACGATGGTACCCTTGATGGCGGTGATCTTCGTAGCTCGGCGCAAAGCGGTCGTAGTAAGCCTGATTGTTCGCCGGAGATTGGTCGTCGCTCATGGGGGATTTGGCTTCCATTATGCGGCTCGGATCGCCTGGTTCAAAAAAGATCGGAAAATCGACATAATTCAATGCCGCGCTCGGCGATGGCGTCCCGCACGCTCGTTGAGCACAGCGCTTCAAGTTCGGTTGGCCGTTCAAAAGTGCGCAACCGACCCGAGGTCACCATCGCGGCGTCGACCTGCAAGCCGGGGTGACAAATGAGCTCGTGGATGCCGGGTCCCATTCGCCCCAAAATCTCCAGGATGCGCATGCGGTTCAAGCTGCCGCTTTCGGCAAATCCCCAGCTCTGGGCGCCGTGACCATGCTGACCCATTCTTTTCCGAGCCAGCCAGGCGGCGCCTCGCAGCATGAGGAGCGGCAAGCCGCGTTCCGGATCCACAAACCAGGTCAGGTTCGGTCCCTCAATGCGCGATCGGATGGCACCGATCCCATGTCGCCGGGCCACTGCACGCAAGGCCTCGGCGACCACTGGCAAAAAGCCAAGATGAAGGTGGGCATCCAGGTGGTCGACTGCGAGGCCGGCGTCACGCAACCTCGAAAACTGGTGCTCGATCTCGCGTTCGAGATGCTGGGCCTGAATATGACCCCGCGCCCAGCGCGCCACGAAATGCGCCGGTGTGGACAAAAATGCGCCGGATGATTCATCCAGCAGAGAGGCGACCTCGTTGCGAGGAGAGGTCGGCCGGCCGTTGACGAGAACCGCCGCAAGGCCGACGCCCAACGATGGCACAGTCCTCAGCTCGTCGCGGATGCCCTCCAGGTTGTCGACGGTACCGAGAATCGAGGTGCTCGTGACGACGCCTTCGCGATGCGCCTGAATGATGCCCCGGGAGACTTCTGGATGAAGGCCGAATGCGTCGGCATTCACGACGAGGCGGATGGGGTTTGGCGTGGGCATCGCGGCGTGCCAGATTAGCACCCCGCCATGATTCCCGAACCATATCGCGTTTTGAAGCGTCGCCTTCCCAATGGACTGCGAACGTTTATCGTGGAGACGCCCTATCTGCACACCGCAACGGTCGCGCTTTATGTTCGGACGGGATCCCGTCATGAAAACCCGAAGAACAACGGACTTTCCCATTTTCTCGAGCACATGCTCTACCGGGGGAGTCACGGGTATCGCAATTCGTTCGAGCTCAATTCGGCACTCGAGGCCGAAGGGGGATCCCTCTACGCCGAGACCAGCCGCGACTATTCGCTTTTTCAGGTTTCCACGCGTCCTTCAGGTGTTCCCGGTGTGTTGCGAATCCTCGGCGATCTTTTCTCGGGGCCTCTCTTGGCGGATATTGAATCCGAGCGCCAGATGATCCTGGAAGAGATTCTGGAAGACCTCGATGACCGTGGCCGACTCGTCAACATCTCGGATGTGGCGAGGGCCAAGGTTTGGGGTGACCATCCGCTAGGTTATCCCATCACGGGTCCGGCCAGCAACGTGCGTCGGTTCTCCCCGAGTGATCTGCGCGCCCATTTTCGCCGCTTCTTTGGTGCGCGGAACCTCGTCTTGTGTGTGGGTGGTCGCGTGCACCGTGTGGAGGTGGAAAAACATGTGGTGGCGGCCTTTCGTGGGTTGCCTTCCGGCAAGGCCGCGCAGTTGCGCAACGTCAAGCCGCGTATGGATGGACCCAACTTGTGTTGCGTATCTAGCGATGCGGCGCAGTCCAATGTTCAAATTCATTTTCATGCAGTCGGCGCCGAACACAAAGATGCGGCGCCCCTGGCAATGTTGATTCGCATGCTCGACGATGGTCTGGCCACGCCGCTGCATTACCGAGTTTGCGACCAAAAAGGTCTTGCGTATCACGTCGCGGCCGATCTTGAAACCTTTCACGACGCATCGCTTTTCGAGATTGAAGCGGGGTGTTCACCCGGCAAACTTTCGGCATTGATGGCCGAAATTCTTTCGATTCTCGATGATTTTCGGCGGGTCGTTCCCGATTCAGCCGCACTTGATCGGGTTAAAAAGCGCTACGTCGAAGATCTCGAAGCGGGTTACGACGATGTGGTTGGCCTTTGCGGCCTTGTCGGAGGTGGTGCGTTGTTTTCGCGCCAACCGCTTACTCCAGCCGAGCGCGTGCGGCGCATGGCTGCGGTTACGTCGACCCAGGTACATCGGGTTGCGCAAACCGTCTTCCAGCGTGGTGGAATGACCGTTACGATTGTGGGAAAGATCGATCGGAAACAGGTTGCCGACGTTCGTCGACAGCTTCGTCAATTCTAGTGAAGCAGAATCTCGCCCGTGCTGCTGTCGATGAGGGTGGTACTGATGGGGGAAAGGGTGAGGTCGAGCGTCTTGCCGTTTCGCAACACGATTGTGCGTTTTCCGCCCTCCTGGGTGTGAATCCACAGAATTCCGTTGCCGGCATGGAGGGCATCGTTGGCGTTGTTCCAAATGTGGGCGCCTGCTGACTTGAAAACATCG
>JAYUPZ010000385.1:0-1563 GCA_043759805.1 Myxococcales bacterium
AACCAGCGACCCGTCTTGAGCTTCCCACCGGCGCCGCCCGCAAGGATGAAAGGCATGTTGTTTTGGGCGTGGCTTTCCGGATGTTGTATGTCGGTCACCCAAATTACGAGGGTGTTGTCCAACAACGTTTTGCCATCGTCATCCGGCGTTTCATCGAGTCTTTTGAGCAAGTAGGCAAAGTTGCCTGCAAGCCAATTGTTGATGATCTCGAGCGAATCCGGTTGATAGCCCCGGTCGTGTTGATACCCGTGGTGATGATCGGTCATGGGCTTGCCGTTGCGATCCTTGAGAAAGGTCAGCATCACGTTGGCCTCTGAATCGCACCACAGCATCGTTCCGACGCGCGTGAGATCACAGGCCAGTGCAGAAACCAGGATGTCGGTCATGACGCGACCCTTTTCCGGTACCTTGTTTCCGCTCGTATCGAAGCTGTCCTCGGGATGGTCGAACACGCGTTGCTCATCGTAGTATCGCGGCGTCGAATTGACGTTCACGGGTGGCTTGCAGGTTGCAACCACGCGCGCCTGAATGCTGGTTTCCAACTCGCGTATCATCGTCAAGTGGGCATCAAGTTTGGCTGCGTCTTCTTTGTTGAGTCGCGCCACAAGGTTTTTGTAGTCGTCAGCCACGCCGTCCAGGATGGACTTATTCCAGTGATCTTCCGCTGTCGGCGGAGTGCCCCGTACCTTCAAATCTCTGAATACCCGTTGAAACGTTCCCCAGGGATCGGTTGCAGGCGGAATGGGCAAAAGAGATCCTGCGTAATTGATAATGTTTGCCGGGTGGGGTTGTCCGCCCGCTGCAAGGCCGGTCGACCATCCCGACGAAACTTCAAGACTCTTGAGGCGGAGCCCAGTCGAAACTTTGGCAGCTATCGATTGATCGATAGAAACGCCGTCGGCAAAACTCGCATTGCCACCGTTTGTGCGAAACTTTCCCGGAAGCAGTTTTCTTCCCGTCAATACACCTGCCATGCCGCGGCTGTGGGGATGGCCGACTCCGATCTCGGTGATCTTGAGATCAAGACCATCGACCACCACAAGCTTTTGTTTCCACGGATTGAGGGGATCGACCATCGGCCCGAAGGTAAAGGATTCCGGCGTGCCGATCGGGCGCCAGCTTTCAAGCACCGTGCCGCCCGATGAATAGAAAACCAGAAATCGCTGTGGCGTGGTGCCCTGTGCGCGGCTTTTTCCGGGACGAAGCATCGCCGACAGAGAGGGAAGTCCGATCGCAACGCCTCCGGCTCCTCGCAAGACAGAACGTCGTGTAATACGGTTGTGCGTGGTGATGGTCATGGAATCTCTGCTCCCTTCGTGGCGATCGGGAGAGTTCGATAAAGGAAAAGTTCGGTCTGCGTCAGGGCCAGTAGCAACGAGCGAATATTGCCCTTGCTTGCGGCGAAGGCTTCCTGCAGCGCCATTCGCGTGCATTCGTCTTCGGGCAATTCAGAGCGGCCGTAAGCAAATGCCAACCAGTTGCCGACGAAACAGTCCTGTGCGTCGCGGCTTTGGGCGATCCGCTGAGCGAGTTCGATCGGGCCATTGAAAACGCCCGTGGCAT
>JAYUPZ010000386.1:0-3571 GCA_043759805.1 Myxococcales bacterium
GTGCCACGGGTTTGGCCCGTCGTGTTAAGAACCTGTAGCCCCGCCGATGGTGCAGCAATGGACACGATGACCACCGCCCGAATATCAAAAATTCGCATCGAAGGCCTGCGCGTTTTTGAAAAGGTCGAGATCGACCTTACGGGCATGACCATCCTCATCGGCGACAACGGCACCGGTAAAAGCACCCTACTCGAAGCACTTGAGCTGCTCAGGCAAGCGGGAGCCACAGGGCTTTTCGTTCAGGAAGTTCTCAACAACCAACACGGCCCGTTCATCGAACTGCTTCGGCAAGGTTCAAATGAATTACGATTGGGCGTTGTCGTCGAAGGTGGCGGACCAAAGCTCGACTATTCATTTACAGTAAGTCTTTCCGGCACCGTGGGTGTCATCAGCCAAGAGCAGTTGAACGTTTATGAGGACGCAACCGAGGACCGCGCGACGGCGTTCCTGATCCGCAGCGCCAATACCACTCGATTGCTCGACCAGGCGACGGGCGAATACCTTGAGTCAGCAGGGAGCGACCCCATGAAGCTGATGGCGGAATCCGTAGCACATGGCTTTCGCGCACCTGAGCCCTACGTCAGACTGACGGCCGCGCTTAAAAACATCGAGTGCCACCCACCTTTCGACGTACGACCCGTCTGGCAACAGCGTGAATTGGAAGTGCGAAGGGGACCACGTTGGCCCTCCATGGCAAGTCATTCCGAACGCGTCCGCCGCTACGGACAGGATCTGCCCGCCGCGCTGCTCATCATCCGTAACAACAACGATGTCTGGCAAAGATTTATCAGCCGTTTGCGCGCGGCCGTGGGCAGTGACCTTCAAGACGTATTGATTCAGCCCGCCGGAGCCGGAAACCTGGAGGTAACGCTGCGATTTCAATCGCCAAGGCCCCCTTCTCCGTTGCACTCCCTTTCCGAAGGGCAGCTTTCTTATCTGATCATGCTGGCAACCGTCGAAATGGGCGCCAATCGCAGCACACTCGCCCTCGACGAACCCGATATCCACTACCACCCCGAGTTGGTTGTGAACCTGGTTCAGATCCTTGAAGATGTCTCGCGACATTGCCCCGTCGTAATCGCAACACATTCTGATCGTCTACTTGATGCCCTGGAAAACCCCGAGAAGTCGATTGTCTTGTGTGAAACGCAATCAAACGGATCGTCCACGCTGCGCCGACCCAACCCCGTCGAACTGACCCGCTGGCTAGACAAGTACGGCGGCTTCGGATCGTTGCGCGCCAAGGGCTTTGGCGCGTACGTCTTCGATGACAGCGCCGACACCGCAGAGGGTGCCAAACCGTGATCGTAACGATCTGGTGGGAATTCAACCTGGTATTGCTCGCCGATAACATGGAAAGCTTGGTGGAAGCTGCCTGCAAAACGCTACGAATGGCAGTTCCCGAAAAAACGCCCCGCCGAACGCTACCGCGTCTTGGGGCGCCTTGCTTTCGAAGGAACACCGGATCAACGGTGCTTTGTTCGGGAAAACATCGACGGCTTTGACCGCCTCGTAAGGTGGACGATTGCTGCCCAACCTTCAAATTGAGGATCCCTCAGGCGCTGGTGCGCGCTAAACAGGGAGCTCGCGCTGCAACCATGAAAGCTCGCGCTACAAACAGGGGCGCTTGCGCGCCACGCCTACCGCTCCGACAAACGCGACCCGCGCCGTCGGACAGCACCAAGCGCCGCCACGATCCGGACCTCGCCCGCCGACGCAATGATCTCGAAGTACAAGTGACACCTCGCTTTGGAAAGCAAGCATCGTCGCAGTGTTCGGCCAGCGCGTTCCGAATACACAGGAAACGACTCTGGCCTCTCCGCAAGCCATTGCAGCGATTCGGCAAACTCTTCGTCGAATCTCCCCGGGGCTTTAGACCGATGCGCCCGCCACCAACGCTTGCGACCCTCTACCTGAGCAAGCGCCTTGGGCGCCAATACGACCTTCATCACAACGCGCGAACACGAGCGAGGGCTTCTTCGGCGGAGATCCCGAGTCCGGCGGCAATGTCAGCCCGGCCACGTTCAATCTCGGCTTCCAGATCAGCAAGCTCTTCGTCTGTCATCTCGTCGCCGCCATCCAGCAATTGCAGAGTCACAGCCGTCCCTTCGGGGAGGTCGGATTTTTCGTCAACCACGATGTGGCCGTCTTTCACACGCGCGTGCAGGGTCGCCATGAACACAAAGCTAACATACCCGGCCGGGGCCCGTGTATCCCCGTCCGTATCAAGGGCGCCGTTGGTGGCAACATTCCGTGTGCCAGTGACCAGGACACGGTCGCGATCGCGGCCCGAATCACAACGTCTTTGAGGCGGATGGGAGGGACATCGATGGGCTCGATGCCTTGGCCACGAGTAACGAACTGCGTTAACTTCAAAGGCCCCAAACCGGAAACCCGGGGAGTTCGGGCGCCAAACCGGGGGGAGGCGGCCTCCCAAACCGGGGACAGGTTCAGGCTGGCAAGGGCGAGCAATTCGTCGGCGGAGATTCCTCGCCCCGCGGCAATGTCGTCACGATCCCGCAATCGTGTTGTCGAGCCACTGCGTGAGCTGCTGAAACGAAGTGCAACGAGCGGCCACGACATCAGGGCGCAGGCGCTTCAAGATCTCGCTGGCGTGCCTGATCTTGCCGTAGCTCCCTTTCCGTGTGTTCTTCGTTGCCTTCGCGAGGGCTGAGAAGATGTCGTTTTTCGGTTCTCCATCAAGCACCTGACGCGCGGGAAGGGCCTTCGCGTTGAAGCCCTGTTCGTAGTACGCTTCGAGAATCTCACCGTCCGCAACAATCCATGCTTCCATGCACTGGGTCATGAGGTGAACACGGTCCGCGTCGATCCCCCCAAGCTGCCAACCGTCGCGCTTGAGGTGTGCGATGCGCCCGGCGGGCGACGGGTCCGTGACCGGACCTTCGGCGTCAACAATAAGTACCACAACATCGGCGGTCTTTTTGGTTGTCGCGTTCACGAAGGCGTTGACCGCAACGCCGCGCCCGCCGCACATCACTGTCTTCCAGTTCATCTTGCGTACACGGGCAGCGAGCTTCTGCGAGGCCAGCAACGCATCAAACCCTCCGCGCAACGAGGCCTTCCCATCTCTGGAGTCGCCGCCGCCCTCGACGTACAACGCGATGCTCGTCACGGATTGCCTCCAAGCTCACCCATGCGCCAGAGATCGCCAAGGCGATACTTATCGAGCCAGTGGCTCAACGCATCGGTGCCCAGGCGCCGAATCTGCGTGCCACCGACATGCTCGCAAACGAGCACCGATTCAAGATGTTCCGTAAGCGCCGAGACCAGCGCGTCGGAGTGTGTGGTGACAATGATCTGGGTGCGATCACTCGCCTCGACCAACAGTTCAGCCACCAGAGAAAGCGCGTCAGGATGGAGGCCAAGTTCGGGCTCTTCGATGCACACAAGCGGTGGTGGGTTGGGGGCGAGCAGGGTGAGCAAGATTCCGATGAACCGCAAGGTCCCATCGGACATCCGCATCGCGGGAATCCCCTTCACGAAACCTTGTTCGTGCAGATAGAGCAGGATCGTTCCACCGCTGACGGCTGTCGATAGGCGTTCGAATCGA
>JAYUPZ010000387.1:0-3564 GCA_043759805.1 Myxococcales bacterium
TTGAGGAATGGTCGGGCAAGCCGCTCGTGGATCCCACTCAGATTCCGGATCATCTGCGCGCGAAGGGGATCCAGCTTGTCGGTCAGTACGGAATGTCCATCGAATGGAGCGAGTCCCCGTGCGCGAATATCTATAATTTTCGCGATCTGCGCGCGATGTGCCCGTGCGATGCGTGCAATGCTTTGCGCGAAAAGGGTGTCACACCGGGCTCGACCTAAACTGCCCGAGGGTCAGACCGGCAGCGGTCGCTTCTTCGGGCTTGAATGACCGTCGCGCGCCGGGGCAGATGGCTTTTCCTTTGACCATTGCCGTTTTGGGAAGGGCGCCTTGCCAAACTTCGGCTTGTCGAAGCGTGACTTTGGGTGCGACGCGGCTTCCGCTGCGTTTTTTTCCGGCATCGGCTTGGGGTATCCAGGCTTGAAAAGATCGGTCTTAGGATGAGCGGGCTTTGCAAGCGCCGGCTTAGGATGAGCGGGCTTTGTATGCGCCGGCTTCGGATGAGCAGGCTTTGCATGCGCCGGTTTGGTGTGAATCGCGGCTTTGTTTGGTCCGTCGGCTGAAGGTTGTTGCTCGCGGGGTGCACGCTCACGAGGGGGCGCAACATCGCGGGGTGCACGCTCACGAGGCGGCGCAGCATCACGGGGTGCACGCTCACGAGGCAGCGCAACATCGCGGGGTGCACGCTCACGAGGGGGGGTCGCTTCACGGGGTGGTCGTTCACGTGGTGCGGGCTCAGGATCGCGATGCGCATGCGTTTGGCTGACGAAATCATCCGCGCGGCCGGTACCGATGCGAACGAAAAGCATGCGTGGGTTCTCGGGATCGATCTTCGCGGACGCCGCCTCGAATGCACCGGCGGCGCGTGGGGCGACCTCAAACACGGAAGACGTCTTGCCGATGCGGATGGCGCCAATTTCGTTCTTGGTGATACCGCCGCGGTCGCAGATCGTGGGCAGCAACCACCGCGCCTCGACCCGCTGTTCGTGACCTGCGCTGACTCGGAAGACGACCGCGCTTTGAAACTGCTCTCTTGCCGCCGGTCGCGGCTTGTCCTGCGAAACGATGACCGGCGTGATGGCAAAGCCCGTTGGCATGCGTGACATCTCACGGCCAAGCAACATCGTCAGGATCTCGTTGTCGCTCATCGCGGTGCGCAGGCGTTCAAGCAACTCGGTCGGAAGCGTTGGTGCCTTGGGTGCCTTTGCTGCTTTCGCCGGCTTCGCGGTTTCATCGGTCGGCTCGGGCACTGCGGTCTGCGCGGCGTGAACCTTCATCAGGTCGTCAAAGATCAGCCCTTCAAGGTGGCGGCGCACGTCTTTTTGATCCGGCGCGGATTTCCATTCGGCCTTCACACCCAACATGTGCAGCATGCGTTCGGCCTTGCGGCGCTCGCGGCTCTCGGCAATGACAAAGCTTGTGCCTTTGCGTCCTGCACGACCCGTGCGTCCGCTGCGGTGAGCAAGCGAGTCTTCGTTGTCTGGAAGATCGCCATGGATGACCCGATCCACATCCGGCAGATCCAACCCACGCGCGGCCACGTCGGTCGCAACCATGACCTGCACGTCGCCATTTCGCAGCGCTGCAAGTGCACGATCCCGTTCGTTCTGCGCTCTATCACCAGCGATGGCCGATGCGCGAATGCCCATGCGGGTCAGGTGTTCATGCAGCTCGGCCACACGATCGCGGGTTCGACAAAAGACGATGGCGCGGCTTTGCGTTCCGCCGCACAAGATGATGTTGATGACGGCACCAAGCCTGTCGCCTGTTTGCACCGCCATCGGCTCGAAGGTGATGTCTTCGTGCTTGCGAGAATCACCCTTGCCGCGCGCATCCACACGCACGGCATTCTTCTGATACTTGGAAGCGATGCGTGCAATGGCCGACGGAATCGTTGCCGAAAACAACAACGTGCGGCGTTCGGCGGGTGCGTGCCCCAACAGGTACTCAAGATCTTCTTGAAAGCCGAGATCGAGCATCTCGTCGGCCTCGTCGAGCACGAGGGTAGCCACGCCCGCGAGATTCAACACGCCGCGCTTGTGTAGATCGAGGAGTCGACCGGGCGTGCCCACCACGACATCCACCCGCGCACGCAAGGCGCGCAGATCTCCGACCACCGAGGTGCCACCCGTGCAGGTCGCAATCTTCACCTTGGCCGGTCGCAACAGCCACTCAAGCTCGCGTCCAACCTGGTTGGCCAATTCTCGCGTTGGGGCAACAACAAGCGCCCTGGGTGCGCCCTGAACGCGGGGGACCTTGCTGTCTTCTTCAGGCGCAAGCAGGTTGTCGGCGATGAGGACGCCGAAGGCCAGGGTCTTGCCGGAACCGGTGCGGGACGAGACCAGCAGATCGCGACCTGCGTGCTCGGGTGCGACGACCAGAGACTGGACTGGTGTCGCTTCGGAAAACCCTTTTTGGGCGATTGCCCCCGCTACAAGCGGGTGCAGGGGCAACTCTTCGAACAATGCCATGAAGGGGCCCCGTGTACCACGGAAGGTGGGCAAAGGCCCGGAAAAGGTGCACAGCCGGGGTGCGTCAACCCGGCATCAGCCCATTTTGGCGCGCACTTTTTCGAGCAATTTCTTGGTTTTCGAAATGCCGTCGCGTTCGGGCAAAGTGTCGCCTTCGTATTCAATTCCGACGTACCCGTGGTACCCGGCCGCAGCGACGATCTTCATCATGCGGGTGTAGTCGGTGTTTGTCTCGTTGCCCCGGGAATCGAAAGCGTGAGTCTTGGCGCTGACCCCGCGGGCAAAGGGCATCAGCTCCTCGACACCCTTGTAGCGATCGTAAGTTTCCGCATCGTTGATTTTAAAGTTACCAAAGTCGGGCAGGGTTCCCGAGCGCGGATGTCCCGCAGTCTTGATTACCGTGGCCAACCAGGCGCCGTTCGAAGACAAACCGCCGTGGTTCTCCACGATGATGTGGATGCCAAAGGGATCCCCGAACTCGGAAAGACGACGCAAACCGTCGGCGGCAAGCTTGACCTGTTCGTCATACGAACCCTCGCTGTGGGCGTTGACGCGAATCGAATGACAACCAAGGTACGCAGCAGCCTCAACCCACTTCTTGTGGTTCTCGACCGCCACCGTTCGTTTGGCCTTGTCCTCATCGCCGAGCGCACCTTCGCCGTCGATCATGATAAGGACGCTCCATACGCCTTCTCCGGCGGCCCGCGTTTTCATCTCAGCAAGGTATTTTTTGTCCTTAGCCTTGTCGGCGAAAAACTGGTTTACGTATTCGACGCCATCGATGCCAAAGGCATTGGCGGTCTTGGCAAAATCCAAGTTGTCGAGCTGTCCACCCTTCAATTCTCGATGCAAGGACCACTGTGCAAGTGAGATCTTGAAGGGCAGGGGGCCCTCTTTGCGCGCCTTCGGGGCTGCACCATTGGCCTCGTGCGGCAACGCTGAAAGGGAGAGTGCAGCCGTGGCGCCAGCTGAGCCCGCCAGCATATTTCGTCTGTTGATGAGAGGTCGTTGCGTCGATGCCATGGCGCCATATTGCCCAAGCCGTTCTACGCGGGCAATGGATGTGTTATCCTCGGCAGTTCTTTTCATGCGCTAC
>JAYUPZ010000388.1:0-3560 GCA_043759805.1 Myxococcales bacterium
GTCCAACAACTCTTCGTCGTCCTTCGAGATCATGTCCACCTTGTTCAGGTAAACCACCATCGCCGGTACGCCGACCTGTCGTCCCAACAAAATGTGTTCCCGCGTCTGCGGCATCGGTCCATCCGGCGATGACACCACCAGGATTGCGCCGTCCATCTGCGCTGCTCCCGTGATCATGTTCTTGATGTAGTCCGCGTGCCCAGGGCAATCCACGTGCGCGTAGTGCCTCTTGTCTGATTCGTATTCCACGTGCGCAATCGCTATCGTGATACCGCGCTCTCTCTCCTCAGGTGCCTTGTCAATCTGGTCGTATGCCAGAAACTTTGCCAATCCCTTCGCCGTCTGCACCTTCGTGATCGCTGCCGTCAACGTCGTCTTCCCATGGTCGACGTGCCCGATCGTCCCTACGTTCAGGTGTGGCTTGTTTCGTACGAATTTTTCTTTGGCCATGATCGTCCTCGGTATTTTTTCTTTTTCACTCAGCTTTGTTGGTGCGCGACGTGGAAGCCGGAACCGGAGCGTAGTGATCGAACTGCATTGAAAAGGTTGCTCGGCCCCGCGAAAGCGACCGAAGGTCTGTCGCGTACCCGAACATTGTTGACAGCGGGACGTGGGCCGAAATGACCTGCGTCGCGCCGCGCGCCTGCATAGCAGATACTTGGCCCCGACGCGACATAAGATTTCCATTTACCTCACCAATAAATTCGGCGGGGGTGACAATTTCGATCGCCATGGTGGGTTCCAGCACCTGAACACCCGCTCCGTGAGCCGCTGCGCGAATCGCCTGAGAAGCCGCAATATCAAAAGCCATTTCGGTGGAATCGGTGCGATGCGCTGTGGCGTCTATCAGCGTCGCGACAACATCGATAACCGGATAACCCTCTATTAAACCGGCGGCGAGCGTGGAACGAACGCCGCGCTCAACCGCAGCAAGGTAATCCTTGGAGAGGACGTTCGCCCCCGCGCAATTTGCAAACATCACGCCGCTTCCACGAGGTCCGGGCTCGATGCGCAACTTCACGTGCGCAAACTGTCCCCGAAAGTTCACGACACCTTCGTATCGTCCCTCGGATTCGCCAACACCTTTGACCGTCTCGCGCAAAGCCACCTGAGGTTTGCCGACGTTCGCATGAACACCGAACTCACGCACCAGGCGATCGACCAAGATTTCCAGGTGAAGCTCACCCATCCCAGCCAAAATTGTTTGGCCGGTTTCCGCATCGATCGAGACCTCGAATGAGGGATCCTCAAGCGCCAGCGCCTGGAGACCACCCATCATTTGTTCGGCATCGTTTTGTGTCTTGGGCTCGATCACCCTACGCATTGCCGGTTGCGGAATGTGTATAAGTGACAGACGAATCGGAGCCGCCGGGTCACAAAGCGTATCACCGGTTGCCGTTACGCGAAGACCGGCAGCTGCCGCGATATCGCCGGCACCGACGAACTTGATTTCCTCGCGTCGATTTGCGTGCATTCGGAACAAACGACCGATGCGTTCCTTGACACCACGATTGGTATTGAAAACCGTATCACCCGCGGCGACGCGACCCGAATACACTCGGATAAACGTAAGGTTTCCGAGATACGCATCGCTCATTAGCTTGAATGCGAGAGCGGAAAGGCTGCTGTTGTCGTCGACATCTCGAAAAGTGGGTAGACCTTTGAGATCGACCCCCTCAACCGAACGGAGATCGGCCGGCGAAGGAAGATAGTCAACGATGGCATCCAGAAGAGGCTGAACTCCACGGTTGCGAAATGACGCTCCCATGAGAACGGGAACAACCTTGCCGGCAATCGTTGCACGACGAATCGCATCCCGAACGACGGGCGCTCCCATTTCGTCACCGTCGAGAAAACGTGAAAGAACCTCATCATCAACGTCGGCGAGAGATTCAACCAAAGAGATCCGGGCACGGGTGGCGTCGGCCAAAAGTCCGGGCGGAATTTCAATCTGGTCAAACGTAGCACCCGTTACATCCCCAACCCATTCGTACGCACACATTCTAACCAGATCGACAACACCTACGAAGCTTTGTTCTTTACCCATCGGTAACTGCGTCACAATTGGATTGGCGTCCGCTCTCTCTCGAATTTGCTCGACGCAGCGAACATAATCCGCACCAACTCGATCCATTTTGTTGATGAATGCGACCCGAGGAACGTTGTAGCGGTCGGCTTGACGCCAAACCGTTTCGCTTTGCGGCTCGAATCCGCCAACAGCGCAGAAAACCGCGACGGCACCGTCGAGAACCCGCAGACTCCGTTCCACCTCGATGGTGAAGTCAACATGGCCCGGCGTATCAATGATGTTTACCGAATGCTGACGCCATTCGCACGTGGTGGCTGCAGACGTGATGGTAATCCCACGCTCCTGCTCTTGCTCCATCCAATCCATGACGGTGGTACCATCGTCGACATCGCCCATGCGGCGCGAGCGCCCCGTAAAGAACAAAATACGTTCAGTCGTGGTGGTCTTGCCCGCATCTATATGCGCCATAATCCCGATGTTACGGGTGCGGTTTGTAGAAACCGATTCCACGATTAGTTCCGTATTGTTCAAACCTTGAAGCGCTCAGACGATCCCATCACTGGGTCCGCAAGGTCCGCTTCAAGGCGCCTTTAAATGTGTTTCTAAAAAAATTACCAGCGATAATGGGCAAAAGCCTTGTTGGCTTCGGCCATCTTGTGGGTGTCTTCTCGCTTCTTCACCGCGATACCGCGACTATTGGAAGCATCAAAAATCTCGTTGGCCAGGCGCTCTTTCATCGTCCGACCGTCATTGCGATCGCGTGCTGCGTTGATGATCCAGCGCATACCTAGCGTGAGAGCGCGGTCGGATCGAACGTCGATTGGAACCTGGTAGGTTGCACCACCGACGCGGCGGGACTTGACCTCCAGCTTTGGCTGAACGTTGGCGAGTGCGCGGTCCCATACCTTGACGGGATCGTCCTTCGCTTTTTCGGCAACGATATCAAAGGAACCATAGACGATGCGCTCGGCAATCGCCTTCTTTCCGTCTTCCATCACACTGTTGATGAACAGCGTGACGCGACGGCGCGTTTCCATTGGTTGATCCGTGTACTTGGGATCGGGAAGCGGTTTGCGCTTCGGTACTTCGCCCTTACGTGGCATCGTCTAAAGAACCTTCCTGTCCAAAAATTACTTAGGTCGCTTTGCGCCGTACTTAGAACGGGCTTGCTTGCGGTTGGCAACGCCGGAAGTATCCAGGGTGCCTCGAACGATGTGATAACGAACACCTGGAAGGTCCTTCACACGACCTCCGCGAATTAACACAACCGAGTGCTCCTGCAGGTTGTGGCCTTCGCCGGGAATGTAGGTGGTAACTTCCATTCCGTTGGTAAGACGAACACGAGCAACCTTGCGGAGCGCCGAGTTCGGCTTCTTCGGGGTGGTTGTGTAGACGCGGGTGCAAACACCCCGGCGTTGAGGGCACGACTTCAGCGCAGGCGAGTTCGTCTTGCGACGCTGAGCGTTGCGGCTGTTCTTAACAAGTTGATTGATGGTCGGCATTTTTCTGCGGAAATCCCCGAAATTCGTGG
>JAYUPZ010000389.1:0-3559 GCA_043759805.1 Myxococcales bacterium
CCGACGGAATCGACCCTGCCGTTGTTGCGCAGCTTTCACGTTGTGACTGGATTCGCGAAGCCAGAAACCTGATCTTTGCGGGCCCGGTGGGGACTGGAAAGTCGCACCTTGCAATTGCGCTGGGCGTCGAAGCGACCAAGAACAAATATCGTGTTGCGTTTGTCCGTGCGGCGGACTTGGTTCGCGATCTCCTTGAGGCTCGGGATGCCCGCGAACTCGGACGCATGCAACGTCGTTTGCAAACAGCAGACCTTCTCATTGTCGACGAGCTTGGCTTTGTACCGTTCGATCGCGCTGGAGGCGAATTGCTATTCAACCTCTTGAGCGAGCGCCACGGACGAAAATCGGTGATCATCACCACCAACCTCAACTTCAGTGAATGGCCCCGAGTTTTTGGAGGTGATGAAAAACTGACCGCTGCGCTTCTCGACCGTTTGGCCGAGGCCGCAACCATCTTTTCCACCCGCGGAAAGAGCTATCGAATGCGACATCGAAAAGGCCAGCCCAAGGAGTCCACCGCCGAACAAAAGTGAACTTTCTTTCCCAGTCAACCCCACAAAAACCAGAAAGGGTGGGTCAGTTTCAAATTGCCGAAGTGGATCAGTTTCGCATTGCCAGAATCACCCCGTGTTTTTATTCGACCACTGCGTCAGGATGGAACGTTCTCCTGCAATCAAGTCTTGAACTGCCATGCCGTCGTAGCGTCAGGGACAAAGATCGCGGCTAGGCCCTTGGCCCTACTAAAACGCACTCGCCGGCCTCGAAAATAAATCGACGATTCTTATTCACAAACCCGTTCCACCCCAATCTACCAATACGGACCAATGCCAAAAAACCAACTTCGAGCCGTTTTCTTGTCCTACAGCGTTGCTGTATTCGGATGCGGGGACGCAAAAGAACATCCGGTTGAGGTCGAATCGTTCGCGTTGCTGACCGATCCGTCGCTGGTGAAGCCAGTGCTCGAATGTGTGACGCAGGAGGACGGAACGCATTTCACGGCGTACTTCGGGTACAGCAACATGGCGACCGAAAACGTATCCATTCCCGTTGGGCTTTCGAATAAGTTCACCCCCATCACCGACCGGGGACAGCCGACGCTGTTCATTCCGGGTCGGCAGCGGTCGGTGTTCACGGTTCAGTTCAACGGCAGCAACCTGGTCTGGAAACTAGGGCCGCGGACGTCGACAGCGTCAAGCTCGTCAAAACGGTGCGAGTTTCCTGATGCTGGTGTCGATGCATCGGTCGATGCGACCGTCGATGCTCCGCCGAATCCGTGTTCGAATCCAGTGGGTCTAGATGACGGAAATCTCTGCACCACGGACACATGTTTACCTGAGTTGGGAGTACAGCACCAACCCGTTGGCAACGGTGTTTCGTGTTCGAACGGCAATTCGTGTGACGGAAACGAAACGTGTTTCGCTGGAACTTGTACCGCCGGAACGCCGCCAGTATTGGACGATATCAACCCCTGCACTGTCGATTCCTGTGCACCGGCCACGGGGCCCCTCCATACCCCAACCGCCAATGGCACACTGTGTACCAACGAGTCTCTGTGCGACGGCACCGAGGCTTGCCTTGAAGGGGTGTGTACCCCGGGAGCGCCACCGGCAATCAACGATGACAATCCATGTACCACGGATTCTTGCGATCCAGTCTTGGGCGTCGCGCATGTGCCTCTGTCTGATCTTGCGAGTTGCGCAAACTCAACCCTCTGCGATGGCGTCGAAACGTGTGTAACGGGCATCTGCCAACCGGGAACGACGCCGATCATTGATGACAGAAATTCGTGCACGATTGATACTTGTGACCCTGCGCTCGGTGTATCACACACTCCCGCGTCCAACGGCACGTCGTGCGACGATGGCAATGCGTGTACGCTCGCCGATAGCTGCCAAAACGGAAGTTGCTCGGCCAGTCAGTCCGTTTCTTGTTCGCTGCCGCCTGGGTGTAGTACGCCTGGCGTGTGCAATCCATCCACGGGTGTTTGCTCGGCGGCGGGTGGATGCGTGGTTTGCGGAAACGGTTCTCTCGATCAGGGCGAAGAGTGTGACGACGGGAACACGCTCTCCGGCGATGGATGCTCGGCCACGTGCACGGTCGAACGATGCAACGGCGTGATTTGTCCGGCTTCGACCGATCCCTGCCTGCAAAACACCTGCAGCCCAACGACCGGGCAATGCGTGCTTTCGCCGAAAGCGAATGGCGTGACCTGCAATGACAACCGTCTTTGCACAACTGCTGACCAGTGCCAGGATGGAACGTGCGTGGGCGCAGCGGTCAGCTGCGGTGGCGGTGGCGTGGCCAATTGCGGATCTGCGACGTTCTGTCTGGAAACGACAGGGCTTTGTGTTACCGGCCCTGCGCCAAACAACACGCCTTGCAACGACGGCAATTTGTGTACATCAGCGGACGTGTGTCTTGCGGGCAGCTGCACCGGAGCAGTTTCTACTGCCTGCTTCAACCAAACGGTGACCCCAATTGATCCAACGGTTCCCACGCTATTGGGTCCAAGTACGTCTTTCATATACTCTGGCGCAGGCGCTGTTCAACAGGGTATGGCATCACAGACCATCGATTTCCGTATTGCATCGGTTCTTCGGGGGCGAGTGCGAACGCGTGACGGGGTTCCGGTTGGCGCAGTGAATGTTCGGGTTATGGGGCACCCAGAGTTTGGTACGACCCGGTCGCGCGAGGATGGCTTTTTCGACATGGTCGTCAACGGCGGCGTCGAACACCTGCTTCGATTTGAGCGACCGGGGTTCCTTCGCGTCGATCGCCCCATGAAGACGTATTGGGGAGAGTATTCGGTGTTGCCAGATGTCGTGATGACCGCGTTCGATAATCGTATGACGCCGATTGGATTTCCAACGACCTCGCCGACGTTTGTTTCCGGTAGCCCTATAACCGACGAAGACGGAACAAGAACGGTAGCGTTGTTCTTCAATCCCGGAACATTTGCAACGATTGGGGGCGCCAACGTGCCGTTGTTGTCAATTCGCTCCACGGAATTCACGGTTGGGCCGGATGGACCGAACGCGATGCCGATGCCATTACCGGCGAACAGTGCCTACACCTTCGCGTTTGCTCTGACAGCAGACGAGGTCAATGAGGACACGACGATCAACTTCAGCCAAACTGCTGCGCTCTACGTCGAGAACTTCTTGCAGTTTCCGAATGGAATCCCGTTGGCAGTCGGGTTGAATCGACCTGACAAAGGTGCGTGGTGCGCTGATCCGAACGGTCGCGTGGTGACCATCGTAGGCGTTCAAAGTGGGCGGGCCGTTCTGAATCCGGAAGTTGCGGCGACCCCCGCGGAATTGCAGTTTCTTGCCGCCCGATACCAGGTGGGGCAAAGCCTTTGGCGCGTGCCGATTAACCATTTTTCGACCTTCGATATCAATCCGCCTTTTGGCTTGCGCAAGGGACGGGCATTTCCCCGGCTTTTTCAGCCCGAAAGGGAGAACGAAATGAGCCGCAGTCCAAAACCGGAGTGTAAGGAAAGCGGATCTGTTATCGGTTGTGAAACACGGACTCTTGGCGAAGAAATGGGAATCACTGG
>JAYUPZ010000390.1:0-1555 GCA_043759805.1 Myxococcales bacterium
GAGCCCATGCGGGTGAGGCCCTTGGTCTCGACCAGGGAATAGCCCATGACGATTCCGGCCGCGCCCGCTATCACGATGGCGGTTAACTCGAAGGCCCCGTGACCCGACACGAAGGTAAGTAGGTTGATGCCGTAACCGGAGGTCGTAACGAGCCCAGCAAATGTCCCGATCGTGAGACCGTTGTAGACAAGGTAGAAGATGCTTCCGATACCAAGCAGGATTCCGGTAGCAAAACACTGAAACGCGATACCGACGTTGTTGCGAATGTAAAAGCCTGCCATCGACGCATCGGTTCCCTCGTCCCGTCCATCGAAGCCGTCGGAATACATCTTCTCCGCCGATTCCACCATCGGTTCGGGAAGAATCTGCATCGCCGCGTGTCGCGAGATAATAGCGGTTGAAAACCCGAGGACGGCGGGTAGAACGAAGAGCGCGGTTGCGATCCAAAACGCCCTGGCGTGTCGGCGCAAAGTCGCAGGAAAGTCGAACAGGAGCAGTTCCGCAATCGCACCGAGTCGATAGGGTGGCGCGGAGTACAAGCCCGAGTGCGCGCGTGCCGCAAGTTGATCGAGCGCGTGGACGAGATCGGGCGTAAATCCATTCGCGCGAGCCTGCATGAGATCGGAGGCAGTGTTGCGATACAGGCTTGAAGCGGTTGCAATTGCCTTGGCTCCCATACGATGCAGGGCTTTTTCGTGCGCGAGCAGATCGCGCAACTCAGCCCAATCTTTCGACCGGCGGGAAACAAACGCTTCCTGACTTTCCTTCACGCGGCGGCTCCAGGTCGGGCTGCGCCCTCGTCGCGTTTGCGCACGGTTTGTTCGCGAACACGAACGTAGAGGACTTCAAGAAAACGAAGGGGATCGCTCGCGGTTGTGCCCATTCGCCGTGTGAAGGTTGGGGCAACAATTGCGGCAAGTTCGTGGCGCCGCGCCTCGGAAAGCGTGTTACGCCGCAAGAACAGATCCAGGGCCTCAAATTCGTCGGCAGAAAGAGGGGGTCGTGCCGGTAAAAGATCGAGCTCGGCCCGGATGGGTGGGGGATCAATGACGATGGCGACGGATATGCGCACGGGTTCTTCAATGACGACCATCGTTGAAGCCACCCGGTCGCCGAGTCGGCGAAACCGTTTGTCGACCGCCGCCGTCAACACACCGGAAGCGTAAGTCGGAAGAAACCCGAACGCGGGGGGGAGTCCATCCGCGGCTCGCAACAAGGTCCGTAGTACGCTATCCATGAAGGACAGCGGGTATCCGCCCTCTTTCACCACTCGCAATCCAAGTGCGCGCTTGCCAGGCGTGCGACCATTCCAGAGTGTCTCGAAGAGGACGTAGTATCCCCATTCCATTCCGAAGATGAGGACGAGCAGCATGCCCGTTCCAAGCCCAGCGACGCTGTTTCCGCTGCCTGTGATGACGCCCACGATAACCGCGACAACAAGAAACACGAGGCCGCGAATCACGAGGTCAATGAGGTACGCCAGGTAACGTCGGGTAGGTCCCGCCACGTGGTAGCGGAAACGCACCTGTTCTGGTGTCTCGACCCACGTTGTGTT
>JAYUPZ010000391.1:0-3554 GCA_043759805.1 Myxococcales bacterium
CGGTCGACCTTATAGACGCTGCAAGAGATCCCCTGCCAATGGGATTGCGCAGGGCTGCGACGAAGGCGGCATGTTCGTCATTCAAGCCTGGAACAAATGTGGGTTCGATGACGCGGATGTTGCGTCCAGGAAGTTCCAGGTCGAGCCCAGTTTTGCCGTACTGCAGATGAATTTTCATGGCGTTGTGTGTCCCGAATTCGCGCCCGAAAGCTAACACGGCGCGGGCCCGACGGCGATGGTATAACCCCGCGGCTGGAATTCTAGATGCCTGAAAACGAGAACCGCCAACAGATTGAAGACGCTCAAAAACGCCTGCGCGGCGCATCGCCAGAGGCTGTGCTTGAATGGGGTCTCAAAACCTATTCGAGTCGCATTGCCATCGCGAGCAGCATGTCGATCGAAGACGCCGTGGTGATCGCGATGGCAGTATCCATCGATCCCGCTGCGCGGATTTTTGCCCTCGATACCGGCCGGTTGCATGAGGAAACGTATTTGACCGCCGATAGTCTTCGCGACCGCTATCGAACCGGCATCGAATGGTATTTTCCGGAACGTTCGGCGGTGGAAACGTTGGAACGCGCCAAGGGCACCTACAGTTTCATGGAGTCGCTCGACAATCGCCACGAGTGCTGCAACATCCGGAAAGTTGAGCCCCTGGGGCGTGCGCTGTCGACACTCGATGCCTGGGTGACGGGTTTGCGACGGGAGCAATCCGTAACACGGGCCGATATTCCCGAGGTCGAGGTGGACGACAACCACGGCGGCATGGCCAAGTTGAACCCGCTCATTTCGTGGACCGATGCCGATGTTCGTGCGTATGCAAAGGAACATCGCGTTCCGATGCATCCGTTGCACAATCAGGGATATCCCTCCATCGGATGCGCGCCCTGCACCCGCGCCGTGGCCGAGGGGGAACATCCCCGTGCGGGACGATGGTGGTGGGAAGATCCCGACAGCAAGGAATGTGGTCTCCACGTCGGCCCCGACGGAAAATTGGTTCGCAACAAATAGGGCAGTGGCGCATGCTGGGTATTGCTGGTCGGCGCGTCGTCGGGTTTATCGCGCTTTGCTCCGGCTGCTTGCCCGATGCGCAAGCACCGGAAGGTGAGCAAATCTTGGCTTCCCGTACACTGGTCCGCGTTCCGCTTTTTGCTGCCGATGCAAAGGGGCCACTGTTTGCCCTGGAAAGTGAATCGACTGTTGTCGATCGCCGGGAAAGTTGGTCGAATCTATATCTCCATCGACCGGGAGCACGCCTGTCGCCGGCGCTCACGGATCGATCTTTATCGCGTGTATCCTATGCGCTCGGTCGCCTGTTCGTTCTGCTTGGTGAACGTGGCCCGGACGACCAGCCAGCGCTCGACACAGAAACACTTGGCATCGTCGATCCGGGTCAAGATGAAATGTCGTGGATCTCGATGCACCCGCGGTTTCGATCGCTCCACCTGACACCCACGCGATACGTACTACAAACCGAGGATGCGTTGGTTCTCGGCGACGCCGGGGATCGCTCGCGCAAGTTCGGTGCAGCTTCGCTTTTTCAAGTTTGGGGGAACGACCGCGTCTATTTTCGGGCGGACGCCGGAAAAGAATTGTTCCAGTCAGATAATCTCAATGCAGTTCCGATTAGGATCGCCGAGGATGTTCGGGGGTTCGCGGTCGATCGTTTCGGCCGCGCGCTGTTGGTCCATGAAATGAAAGGCCTTGTGTCGTTGAGCATCGGGTCAGGTGTAAAGGTTGCGGTCGCGGCTCCTGAAGGTTCCTGTGGTTTTTTCGTGTTACTCGAGGCCGTGTCGGTCGCACTGTGCGCCCAATTCTTTCCTGAATCCACGCAGTTTCGCCGCGTGGATTTGGCCACGGGGAGCGTGTCCTCGATCGCGGAGACAGGCCCACCCCAAAGTTTCTTCGATGTCACACTTCGCGCCGATCGCGCGGCTGCGTATTTTCATTATGCCGATCAAACCCTGCTTATCGACGGTACGGGTAAAGTGGTACACCTTCCGTTTTCGATTTCAGAGCCGATTTTCACCGCGGATCAAAAGCAGGTCGTCTACGGCGTACCGCATGCGCTCGAGCCGTCGAAGTTTTCGCCACGCATCCGCGTTGCCAATTCGGACTTTTCGGAGGCGCACGTGCCGGTAAGCGATGCATTGCTACCAAACTATTTGAGTTACGCGATTACCGAGAGTGCAAGCGGCAGTCACTTGGTGTTTGCAGGTGAATCTGGAACGGGTTCGACCCATCTGTTCACGATGAGGCTCGGCACGCCACTTGGAGCAGCGCGATATCTTGCCACTGGTTTTTCCTCGTACAATCTGCGCGGCGGCCGACTGCTCGCCCTCGTCAACGTGTCCTCGCAGGATCGCACGGGAAGCCTTGTCGAGTACGATCTCGAGCGAGGCTCCGAGCGTCTGATATCGGCCGGTGTTTTGGATTTTGCAGTCGGACAACCGTGCGACAAATGCGGCATCCATCCGGAGCATCAGGTTGCGTACATTGTGAGGACCCGCGTGCCGGACCCCATGGAGGGGCTCTGGGTCGCTCTTCTCACCCCCGGTTTGTCTTTTTTCGATTCACCTGAGCCGTTTGCGTTCCGGTATCCGTCTTCCTCATTACGGTCCGGCGTTCGCCCCTTGTAGTTCGGTTTTTGGGGGCGGACGTCGGCCAATTTGTTCTGCACATTTTTCGCGGAACATCGGGAAATACGCAGGAAGTTCGTAATTCCCTCTCGCCGGTGCTCTTGAAGGTGGCCTCGCTGTGGCGACCTCTGGCACGAGTCCTGCTGTACCTGGCGGTATGAAGATTTTAGTCGCCACTGATTTTTCGACACCCGGGCAACATGCCGTGGAACTCGGCGCAGCGCTGGCCAGGCGCCTCGGTGATGGCCTGGTCCTGGTGTTTGCCGTGGAACCAACGGTCATCACTTCACCGGACTTCATGGTGGATGTCGAAGAGATCGAAAGGACCTTGTCGATGCGCGCGGAGAACCGCTTGCAAGAGGAGGCCACTCGATTGCGCAATACAGGTTTGGCAGTTGAGATTCGCGTGGAGCGGGGATCAGTGGCTGGCGTGATAGAAAAAGTTGGTCGAGAAATCGACGCGCTTTTGGTGGTGTTGGGCACGCACGGCCGCAACGCCGTACCGCGGTTTTTTCTTGGCAGCACCGCTGAGCGCATCGTGTTGGATGCGGACCGACCGGTCCTGGTGGCGCGAACCACGGGTGATACGGGATTGTCAGCGTGGGCGAAGGGAGAACACTCGCTTCGCTTATTGGTGGGCGTTGATAAAACACCCGCCACGGCTCGCGCCGTGCAGTGGGTGCGACAATTGCGAGAGAAGGTGCAGTGTGACGTTACCTTTGTGCACTTCTACTGGCCGCCGGAGCAATTTACCCGTCTCGGCGTTGCCGGATCGGGTGACTTACTGTCGCCCGATCCGGAAACGGTTGCGGTGTTGAAACGCGAGTTAGAGACTTTCATTGGCGCGTTCCCCGGGCAGGGTCAGACTGCGATCGAGATACTGCCGAACTGGGGTGACATTGGCCAGCGACTGGC
>JAYUPZ010000392.1:0-3550 GCA_043759805.1 Myxococcales bacterium
GCTGTTTGGATCAACCCACCCAAAACACCATCCGCATCACAAATACCTGCTCCCTAAACTATGACACCCGCTGTCTCATTCTCGTTGACAGGTTCCGGACTCCCATGACTATGATCAGGACTGCCACGGTGGGTTTGGTAATCGTACTCCGGTTGCAATTTGACATGTCGAGGGGGTGTCACTTTCCTACCAGCGGTTGAAATTTCGACACACAATTCGAGGATTCATCGGGCAACGCAGGCGTCTTTCAAAGTTGAAACACTAGATACGCCTGGGCTGTTATCGACATCAATGGAACCAGATCGATGTTCGCCGATCGGAACGCATTCAGTGTCCCAATTCCCGCAACGCCGATCGCCCATTCCTGGCCGGCCGCTTTCGGTGTGACCCATTCAATTCCAACGTCACCTGCGACGCCCCAGGCTTTACCGACACCGTATTCGGTGAAATCGTCGTTGTCTGCTGCCGAGTATCTCGGTCCCGTCATCGCGTTGATTCGGAAAAAACCAGCTCTATTGGGGCTTCGTTGCCAGGAGCGTCCAAGGCGTAGACTGAAAGTGCCGATCACGGAACGCTGCGAACCCTCTGTGGCCATCGCCATGGCGTCGATTGTCCAAGCCCGCTTGACCCGTGCACCGATGGAAAAACTACCGAACGAGAGTCCTTCGCTGCCGTATCCGAGCAGAGGAATGCCAAGCGCTAACGTCGGATGCAGCACACGGGAATCGGTCGATCCTTTGCCTGTCGGAGCGGCATCGCTCCGGAGACCGGCGTAGAGCCCAACGACAAGGCCGGCGGCGGGGCCCAGAGGGTCGACCTCAATGCCGCTGGTCCCCAAGGGGACAAGAACTCGCGATGAGATTCCCATTCGAAGGTGTTCAGACGCCGCCACGGTATAGCGCGCGGTGGGAATCAACATGATCCCGGTGCCGCCCACATCACAGGAGCCGTCGCAACCGGCGTTTGAAACGTCCAGCGTAAGAGTGCCCATCGCGACGCCAAGCCCAAAATCCAGTTTCTCGGTACCTTCACCGACCGCGATGGATCGGCCCAATTCCAAACCCCCGAAGAGCGTGAGATCTGTGTGGCTTTCTTCGTTGCTGAAGTACCCAAACCCCATGAACGGCGCCACGTAGCCGAACGGCACGTTGAAGCTTGGTAGACGCGCGGTAAGTGTGCCCAGCGGTCGAATACCCGACGGAGATCGATCGGCTTTTTCGGAGCCTCCGGTTGAACCGAGCCACGCTGCCATGCCACCGGCTTCGAGCCCGATCAACTCCGCCAATAGCGGCGAGGGATCCTGCTCGAGGGTGGGTTCCGTTTTCTGCGGAAGCGTAGATTCATTGAGCAACAACGATGCAAGAATGGTGGTAGAAATTGAACACGTCATGGCGTGAGACAAGGCGATGCAATCGCTGTACCACGCGGGTTTCGTTGAACGATGATAACGTTAGTAGCAACATAGATCTCACCCTACCCTACCTCCACCAACCTACCGAGCGCCCAACGAGCCGCCTCGGCAACGACCAAGCTCTCGTCCTCGCACAATCGAATCACAAGTTCTCGACAGGTACGGTCGCGCTGAGCACCAATCGATAGCAAGGCATTGCGCCTCAATCCGTCGTATTGCGCACGCGCCACGGCCATCCCGGCGGACAGCGTCTTCCATTCTGCCTCGCCAAGTGCGGCAAGCTCCGCCGGTGTCAACGAGGCCAACGACCTCGGTTCAAACCGTCGGTCGCCAACCGGAATTTCGTCACCATTCCACGGACAGATATCCTGGCAAATATCACAGCCGAACACACGGCCCACGAACCCCTTGCGCAACGGCTCTGGAACCGTCCCTCGGTTTTCAATGGACTGGTATGACAGGCATCGCCGCGAATCGACAACGCCCGGCGAAACGAAGGCATCCGTGGGACACCCCTTGAGACAACGCACGCAATCGCCACACAGAAACTCGTGCGGTTGATCATAAACATCGACGGTGCGATCCAAAAACATCACGGACAGCGTTAGCCACGATCCCAGAGTTTTATTGATAAGAAGCCCGTTTTTCCCAATCCATCCCAGCCCCGCGCGTTCAGCCCAGACTTTCTCCATGGCAACGCCCGTGTCGACACAAGCGTACATGTCCATGCTTCCATCCAGGTCCAACAGATGCCTGCGCAGCTTACGCATCCGATCGCGATGCGCGTAATGGTAGTCGCGCCCGCGCGCGTAGCTCGCGATTCGAGACCGCTCATTCGATGGCCGCTTGTAGCCGATCCCCAACGCCACCACCGTTTTCACACCGGGTAAAACGCGTTCCGGATTTAACCGCGCATCCGCATTACGATGCATCCAGTCCATGTCGGCCGCGTGGCCTGCCGCCAACCAGGCTCGCAAGGGTGCCTCATCCACGGGGCGTGCCTCCGCAAACCCCACAACCGTAAACCGACACGACAGCGCCGCCTCGCGGATGGCGGCCGCGGAGAGGGTTTTGGGGTCATGCGTCGTCACGCGATTGAGCATAGACGATCCTTCGGGTTGGCAAGACGCCAGCGAGGTTGGATAGTGGGAACCCATGACCACTCCGGATGCCGAACTGGCCACGCGCGGACCCTTTGCCGTCACGCCAATTGGTTGGGTACGCTCGCCCTACCAACGCCGATTCGGGACGCCCCAGCAGGCAACGGCAAGCGGTCCGATCGAAGATGCAGTGCTTGAGCTCGACCCCGCGATCATTCCAGTAACGGCGCTTTCGGATCTAGAAGGGATCGAGCGGCTCTGGATCGTATCGTGGCTACACAGGGGCGGCACGTGGGCCCCACAGGTGATGCCGCCGCGTGGACCGCGCGTTAAACGAAGCCTCTTTTCGACACGCTCGCCCGATCGACCCAATCCCATCGGCCTATCGTGCGTTCAGTTGGTTCGTGTTGACGGATCCAACCTCCACGTGCGGGGGATCGATCTGCTCGACGGAACGCCCATCCTTGATATCAAACCCTACTTGCCATACGCCGATGCCTTTCCGGACGCAAAGGCGGGGTGGATTGATTCCGTAGCACGCGATGCGCCCCAGGTCGTTCGCTACGAACCAGGGTCTAAACCCTGATTGACCCGGAGCGTACCAGCAGCGAACTATTTCAAGAACTTTTTGCCGACGGCCAACGCTGCCTCGACGCCGTCGTTCTCGGCGATGGACCGTACCTTTACAAGCCTCGCTCCATCGAGCTGCCGAAGCATCGCCATGTATTTACCTTGGCGCGCCATTGCTGCGGCCCGTTTTGGCGTAATCGGCTTACGCGGAGCCTTGGGGGCGGCACCGTTTGAATCAACAGAAACGGCCAACGCGACGGCTTTGCTGGCTTTGGGGGGACGACCTCGACCCCGCTTTTTTTCCGGGACGAAAGTTCCAGACAAAGCGGCTTGCAGGCGATCCCGCATATCCGCCTGGATTGCAGCCGTGAGTTTGTTGGTGAATTCCGATACAAGCGCTTCGATAGTGTTCATTTTGGTTTCCAAATGTTGGTGCGGCACCATACAAAACCTGGCCTCTGAATTAACA
>JAYUPZ010000393.1:0-7430 GCA_043759805.1 Myxococcales bacterium
TTTGATGGCCGCCACTGTACTCATCGTCGATGACGAAAAGAACATCCGCCGAACGGTGCGGATGGTGCTTGAAGGCGAAGGCTTCGTGGTCGAGGAAGCCAGCAGCGGTGAAGAAGCACTTGCGCGTCTTGTCGACCTCGGGCCAGACCTTGTGTTGCTTGACGTACAGCTTCCCGGCATATCGGGCCTTGAGGTGCTCGAAGCACTGAAAAAGCAAGAGCAGACGGTGTCGCTGCCGACCATCATCATGATCTCGGGCCACGGTACCTTGCAGGATGCCGTGCGCGCCGTGAAAGCCGGTGCTTACGATTTCCTCGACAAGCCTCTCGATCGGGAACGTTTGATTGTGACCTTGCGCAACGCCCTCGAACGGCGAGCGATGGTGGAAGAGGTTGCGGGGTTGCGGGCATTGACCGCAGGTCAATGGGAGATGGTTGGCAAGGGACCGGCGATGCAGTCTCTGTTCGTTCAGATTGGCAAAGTTGCCCCCACCCGCACGCGGGTGCTTATCACCGGCGAGTCCGGAACCGGCAAGGAACTCATCGCACGGGCGATCCATCATGAAAGCACCCTGCGGGCCAAACCTTTCATCAAGGTGAATTGTGCTGCGATTTCGCCCGAGCTCATCGAATCCGAGCTGTTTGGGCATGAAAGGGGTGCGTTTACCGGCGCGTCTTCGCGCAAAAAGGGCCTGTTTGAACTGGCCGACGGCGGCACGATCTTTCTCGACGAGATAGGCGACATGAGTCTATCGGCTCAGGCCAAGTGTTTGCGGGTATTGCAATCGGGCGAGTTCACCCGGGTTGGCGGTGAGCAAACCTTGACGGTCGAAGTGCGGGTGGTTGCGGCCACGAATCGCGATCTGGCGCAGGCGGTGGCGACGGGCGGGTTTCGTGAGGATCTGTTCTTCCGACTCAACGTGGTACCTTTGCGGGCGCCGGCGCTACGCGATCGCCTGGAAGATGTTCGGGCGCTGTGTGCGAACTTCATCACGCAAAGCTGTCGTGAAAACGGCATGAAGCAAAAGCCCATCGCCGAGCGCGCGCTGGAGGTGCTTGCGCAATACCACTGGCCGGGCAACGTGCGTGAATTGCGCAACGTCATCGAACGTCTTGTGATCCTTTCCGAGGATGAAATTGGTTTTGGGGATTTGCCCGAAGAGATCGTGGCAGAAGTTTCGTGCAAACAGGGACCGCCTGTTGCCATCCAAACACCTTTCGATTTGCCGTTCGAGGCCATGTCACTGCCGTTGCGCGAGTTTCGCGACCTGATGGAGCGGCAATACATTCGCGCCAAACTCGAAGAGAACACCTGGAATATTTCTCGCACGGCGGCCTTGCTTGGCATCGAGCGCACGAATTTACACAAGAAAATGCGGGTCCTTGGAATGCACCGTGATCCCCGAATGCCCGTTGGCTCGGAAGGTTGAGGTCGGGGCATGCGTCGAACGTCTATCGCAGCCGGAATGCTTGGCGCGCTGGCGGTTGCGTTGGGGGCGTTTGGTGCGCATGCTTTGCGTGATCGGGTTAGTCCGGCGATGCTCGAGATCTGGCGCACCGCTGGGGCGTACCATTTGCTCCACAGCGTCGTCTTGTTGGTGATCGGTAGCAAATCTCATTCGGGTCGGCATGACGGCCTGGCGGCGGGCCTGCTCGGTTTTGGGACGGTGGTTTTCGCGGGCAGCTTGTATCTGCTCGTGTTGACGGGGGCGGGTTGGTTGGGTGCGGTGACGCCGCTCGGCGGCGTGGCGCTCATTGCGGGCTGGCTGGTGCTGTTTTTCGGTGCCATTTCCTCCCCGAAATCCTGATTCGATTTTCGTCGGGTTGCGTTGCGTCCCAACACGGTGCTTGGCGGTACGCCGCCGACATGTTACCGATCATGAATGCCGTCTAAGTCTCAAAAGCCCACCAAGGCGGTTCGTGAAGTCAATTCTCGCATCGAGGAATTGCTTCACACGAGCGCCGCGTACCGCAAGGTTGAAAATGGTCTCTACGTCATCAAACAGGGCTCGTGCCTTGTGATGATCGGGGTTCAACCGTGGAAAGAGACCCATACCGTGATTCGTTTGACGGCACAGCTCGTCAAGGGTGTCACGATGGAGGTGCCGCTCGCGCTTGAGCTTCTTGAGCTCAACTCGATCCTGCGCTTCGGCGCGTTCGCGTGGGTTCCTTCATCGCAGGCCATCGTGTTTTCCCACACGTTGCTGGAACGCTCGCTTGGCGACGCAGAAGAGTTTCTCGACACGATTCGCGACTTCGCAATCGTCGCCGACGAATACGACGATCGCATCGCCGCCCGCTACGGTGGCTCGACGATGGCTGACCTGTTGGAAGAAGAGCATATGCGTCTGTTCGGCAGTGGCGATCACGAGATGCTGAAGTAGCGTCAGTTACAGTCGACCGACACTGTTTTCACGTACCCAACCTTCAAGGCCGTTGTGCAGACGGATGCGCACCCACTCCGTATCCTGGTCCACGATGCGAACCCGCAAGCCAGCATGCAGGGTGAAGCTGGTTCGATAGTTGATGTCGGCGCCATCCTTGCAGTCGACCGCCTTCGGTAAAATAATTCCGAACGGAATATTATCCAGCGAGACGCGGCCAAACAAAAGCATACCCGCTAGAACGGCGAGCAACCCGGTGACGCCGATCCCGGCGCTGTAGCCTGCGCGCGCACCCGGCGAGGCACGCAGGCGCAAAAATAGAAGTAGGAAGGCGAGCAGGTAAAAGGCCACAAATAACCAGGCCTCCGTCGAGGGCGAAACCTGGGTGACAACCCGGATCCAGGGCGGCGCCACATCGGCGCCTTCGATCTTATCGTTGCTTGAAAGGGCAAGCAGCTTGCGGATCTGTTTCAGGTTGAAACTGGCGTCGTCGTCATCGGGATCAAGCGCGAGCGCGCGCTCGAAATTCCAGGTGGCGCGTCCAAGATCTCCGAGGCGAAAGTGCGTAACACCCAGGTTGTAGTACAGATCGGAGGAGACAACACCCTGCCGGTCGATCTCTTCGTAGGCTGTTCGTGCGGCGGCGTAATCCTTGCTTTGATAGGCGTCGTTACCCCGGTTCCAGGCGGCATCAAAGACGTCGGCCTGCGCGGGTTGTGCGCCGAGCAGGCTCGCGACCAGGCTCGCACCGAAGAAGAAAACGACCGTTGCGATGGGTGTGGTGCGCTTGCGCGACTGCTCGATCAACTCGATAAGCAGCGCGGCCTCGTCGAGAGTCTTGCGATGGCTTTCAGTATCGACGGAACCGGGTGAAAAGCGAGCCTGGTCGCAGCGCTCGAACATTTCGATCACTTGACTCGCCTTTTCTTCGGGCATTCCACTTGAAAAGAGCTGGGTTGCAAGTTCATCCCGCGAGAGTCCGGAAACGGGCTTTTTCAGACGGGCGGTCAACACCTCCCGCAAGACCCGCTCGATTTCACCAAACATGGCGCCGGGGTTGTTGCCCTCTAGTTGCTTTTGCGCGGCACCGAGTCGTTGCCGTACGAAACGCCGCAGCGCCCGGTCGCGACCTCGTTCCGTATCACGTCCAAGGTTCGTGCACACTCGGCGACCGAGGAGCGTCAGGACGAACAGGAACGGCGGACAGAACAAAAGGTACGGAAACAATATCGAGCGGTAGAATGTGGTCCCCAGGTCACGGCGCAGACCAGAGCCGCGTCGGACCGGCCGTAACTCGGTTGGTAAAACATTTTCCACGACGGCCGCCGGGGCAATCGCCCCTTGCGTTGCATTCGGGATCGCGGCCACAGCTGCGCCATCACCAAGTGCGACAAGCTCAATCGGCTCGCTGCGGGCCACGCGCCAGGCGCTGTCCTGCGGATCGAAATAGGGCAATGCAAAGGCCGGCAATCGCACCGTACCGGGCTTTTCCGGCAACAACAGGAACTCGACTTTCTTTTCACCGGAGATCGAATCGGTGCGTTGAATTTCGGTGTTCACCTTGGGTTCGTAGCGTTTCCATCCCGGAAGATCAGGCAACGTCGGCGTGGGCAGTTTTTGAATGTTCCCTTGACCGGAATACGTGACAACGAGGGAGACGGCCTCGCCGACCTTCACGTCCTTGCGATCCACGTTTGCTGTCACGTAGAAGGTGCCAACCGCACTGCCGTCGAAGTCCGTGGGACGTCCGACCGATGGGAGAGGCAAAACCTCGATGCTAACCGGCTTCGACGCAATTGTTTCGCGCTGCACCTGGGTGCCAAAAAAATCAACCGACGAAATCTCGGCTTGCATCGGAGAGATCTGCAAAGTGCCGGCGCGCAACGGGAACAAAACGGCACGCTTCAACATTCCGACGAGATACGATTTGCCCTCGAATTCCTGTTGCTCGATTTGCAACCGACCCCCGCTCGGCCCAGGCAAGCTTTCGACCCAAAAGCCATCGGTTTGTGAATCCTTGAGCGGGTTGTAGTTGTCGACGCGCGATGCAAAATAAGCGGACCACGTTACGGTCAGCTGTTCTCCGACATACACGGTCGTCTTTGTCGGGACCGCGCGTAGAAAACTTTCGCCGTCACCCCCTCGCTGCACAGGTTGTGGGCGCGGTCGTGAAGGCGCACCGAATAGGCTTCCGAACGGAGAGCGGCCCGAGCCTCGTCCCTGCTGGCGTGAGCTGGCGCCGGCGGCATCGGCCACGGTGATTGCGAAGGCATTTGTTCGAAGGGTGTTGCCACCGAGTTCAATTTGCGCCGGCTCGATCGTCACCGCGCCCTTATTTGTTGGCGCCAGTTCATAGCGCCACGTGAAAACCATCTGGTTGATGGTTGCGCCGCCGCCAAACCGAATCTGATGCGATTGGCTCGGCTGTTCCGACAAGACACGCAGGCCTTTGAATCCCGGCGCCCGATATCGTTCCGGGCTGCCTTCATCACTGACAAGCGTGATCTCAACAATGAACGAATCGTCGAGCGGTACCGACGATCGATCCGAACGCGCGACAAACGAATGCGCCGCGTGTGCAGTAGCGCAGACGAGCGCACCTACGACCAAGATCAGCGCGGCGACAAAAGGAGGAATACGGCGGCGCAAGAGGTCACCAATCCTTCGCGGGAGGTTGCCTGCGAACCGCTCGCATTTGTGCGCGCATACGCTCCAGATCTTTGGGGCTTTTTTCAAGACTGTCGAGCACCGCGTTCATCTGCTCCATGGATTGCTGCTGTGCAGTTTTTTCCTCGGGTTTTTGCGACGGGGCCTTTTCTTGCGGCTGCTTGTCGTCCTGCTGCTTGTCGTCCTGCGGCTTGTCGTCCTGCGGCTTATCGTCTTGCTTTTGCTTTTGCTTTTGCTTTTGCTTGTCGTCTTGCGGCTTGTCGTCTTGCTTTTGCTTGTCGTCTTGCGGCTTGTCGTCTTGCGGCTTGTCGTCCTGCGGCTTGTCGTCTTGCTTTTGCTTGTCGTCTTGCGGCTTGTCGTCCTGCTTTTGCTTATCGTCCTTTTTGTCTTGTTCCTTCTTGTCCTGTTCAACCTTTTTTTGAAGGGCGATCTCCAGGTTCCACTTGGCGTTCGCGTTTTTGGGCGCAAGGGTAAGGGATCGCTTGTAAGCCTCGATCGCCTCGCCCCACTTTTCGCCCCGGAAAAATCCGTTGCCCAGGTTGTAGAATGCGGTTGCCTTGAGGGCGGTGTCGCGAGCACCGCTGGCCTGCAAGAAGGCCTGGGTTGCCTCGTCGTGCTTCCCAAGGGCGGAAAGCGCGAGTCCCACGTTGAGCTGCACGCCGGGATCAATTGCACCCGTCTTGGTCGCCTTTTCGAAGAAGCCAAGCGCGGCCTCTGCATTGCCGGCTTTCAGCGCAGCGTTGCCTGCTTCGACGTTGGCGATTGGACGCCGCAACACCTCGACTGCGGCAAGGTTGGGCAGCAAGATGACGATCGTAGAGGCGAGCAAGCGGGAATTCATTTGGCGCGCCTCCGACGTTCGTTGACACAGGCTTCGCCTACCAACAGCAAGAACGCTGGCAGCAACACCAGCTCGAACGCTTCGTCGTACTGTTTGACCAGCCGCGCTTCGTTCTCAGTTCGCTTTTGTGCGTCGAGCGCTTTCAGAATCGCCTCGACGCCGAAATGACGAGCATCCGCACGAAGGTAGCCACCGTCAGTTCGTCGTCCGAGTTCGATTAGAAGCGGTTCTGCCAGGCGCGACGTGACGTATTTGCCATCGTTGTCCTTCAGATACCCCTGCATCTGGCCGTCTTCCCCAATGTTGGGAATGAGCTCGCCTGAAGGAGAGCCAATGCCGACAGCGAAGATCTTTACACCGAGTCGGGCTGCCTCTGCCGCCAGATCAAGTGGCTCACTGTCGGTGTCTTCGCCATCGGTTAACAAGAGGATTACCTGAGATCGCGTCTGGCCGCCCTTTTCGCGCAACCGAACGAGCAGGTCAAGCGAGGCGCGCAGGGCGCGACCCACCGCAGTTCCACCGACGGGCATATCGGCAGGTGTCAGATCGCGCCAGAACAATTTGACGGCGGCGTAGTCAGTGGTGGGCGGATAAGTCAGGGTTTCACCTGCAAAAGCGACGAGGCCGATGCGATCGCCCGCCAGGTTATCCATCAGCGATTCGAGCTCGCGCTTGGCGCGCTCGAGACGCGACGGATAGATGTCCCTGGCCAGCATCGACTTTGAGAAATCGAGAGCCACCACGATGTCGAGTCCACGCTGTTTTTGCAGTCGTGCACGGCCACCGGCCTGAGGGCGAGCGACGGCCACGATCAACAACACGACGGCCAGCGTGACATAAAGCGCACGAAGCACTTTTCGTGGTACGGATACAGTTTCCGACATTCGCGCGATCATGACGGTTTTGCCAAGCCGTTCGAGCAACCGCCGTCGGTGTGCAAACGACCATACGAAGGCGAACGTCAGTAACGGCGCAGCGGCGAGTAACCAGAGCCATTCCGGATGGGCGAATCGCATCAGGGCAGCCTCCGGAAACGTCCGAAGCGGAGCAACAGTTCGAGCAAGAAAAACGCGATCGCTGGCCAGAGGAACAGCGGATACAGCTCGGCATACAAAACGCCGCGATCACGAATGCGAGACTTTTCGAGATCCGCCAGAATGGATTCAAAGCGCCGCGACAGCGCCTCCCGGTCCGAGGCAAGGTAGGGGCTTCCGCCCGTCAGTGTTGCGATTTCTTCAAGCAGCTTCGGATTGACGCGCTCTGCGGGAGCCTGGGTTTGCGGGTCAGCTTCACCGTCGTGCGCACCCGCAAGAATCGTGTACACCTTGATCCCCAATGTCCGCGCCATCTTCGCCGCTTCCATTGGCGAGATGTTGCCGCCATTGTTTTCACCGTCGGTGAGCAGGATCACGACCTTCGTGCGTGCGTCGGATTTGCGCAACCGCGCGAGGGCAACGCCTAGACCATTGCCAATCGCCGTACCATCGCCATCGATAATTCCGAGTTGCAGCTCGCGCAACATACGCAGGTACGTGCCAT
>JAYUPZ010000394.1:0-3538 GCA_043759805.1 Myxococcales bacterium
TCTTTCGGCCTGCCGCTCGTGATGCAAGGCGAAAGAAACACCTTCATTCGTTTCCAGATGCCGGTAGTGGCTTACCAACATGATGCCGTTGCGTGCCGCTATGCCGAGTACCGTTACAAACCCCACCAACGATCCCAGAGACAGGCTACCGCCCGACAGCATCGTTCCAATAACGCCTCCGACGAGGGCAAAGGGCAAGGTCAGAAATACAATAAGGGCCGCTCGAAGCGATCCGAAGTCAGAAAATAGAACGAGAAATATCGCAACCATCGCGACGGCGCCCGACAGAAATAACCGCCTCTGCGACGCTTGTCGTGTGGCGTACTCTCCAATGAATGTCGGATGAACACCGGCCGAGAACGCGATCTTTAAAACCTGCGCTTCAATATCACTCGCCACTGCCCCCAGATCGCGTCCGCGCACATTGCAGGTGACATCTAGCCGGCGCGAGCCATTTTCTCGCTGGATCACATTCGGTACCGATTTGATCTGGATATCGGCAACATCACTTAACGGCACCAGGCTTCCGGACGGCGTATCAAGTCGGAGTTCAGAAAGCGCAGCCACATCGTGACGAAGAGAGGGCGTGCCCCAAACAACGACATCGCTCGCTCTTTGGGCGTCGGCAATTTCGCCCACCTTTGTTCCGAGGATCAACGTGGTCGCTGCACTACGAATCCCGGCGGCTGTCACGCCGAGGCGCTCCGCGGCACCGGGCCGGATCCGGATGTCGATTTGTGGCACGTTAACCTGTGGTTCTATCTTGAGCTCAGAAACCCCGGGAACCTCCTTCAAGACCGCCGCAACCTTCTGTGCATTCGCGACAAGATCATCAAGCGCGGGACCGTAAAGTCGAACCACAATGGAAGCACTTGCACCGGTCAAAACTTCCTTGATTCGCTCTCTCAAATACGTCAACAAATCACGGTACAAGCCCGGGTATCCGTCAACGGTTTCCTGTAGTTTGGCCACACTTGCATCGTAGTCGACCGAAGGATCAAGGCTGAGCCACAACTCCGTAAAGTTGGGCCCCACGACTTCGTCTGCCACTTCTGCTCGTCCGATATGCGCGCCGAAGTTCCGAACACCGGGCACCTTGCGAAGCTCTCGTCCGGCCGCAATCGTGACACGGGTAGACGCTGCAACCGATGAACCCGGCTTGCCCACCCAATGCATCAGAAAGTCTCTTTCCTTGAACCGTGGCATGAAGTCCTCGCCAAGTTGAAAAAACAAGACCAGGCCGACGACCAGGGTAAACCCGTAGACGCCAATCGCACGGTGGGGAAAGCTGACCAGGGCCGCAAGCATTCGGACATAAACCCGACGCAACCACGGCAGAAAGGGCGATGTTTTTTGGCGTGGATTGTTGCCTAGCAGTATTAACGAAAGCGCTGGCGTAACGATGATTGCAACCGCCAGCGAAGCCCCAACAGCCAAAAGATAGGAAGTTGCCAGAGGACGGAAGAAAGCCCCGGGCAAGCCATCCAGCATGAAAACAGGCACAAAAACCAGGACGACGATGGCCGTGGCGTACACCACGGCGCTGCGAACTTCGAGCGATGCTGCCAACACGACCGAGAATGCCGATCTTGGCGCGTCGCTCCTTTCGTTTTCACGCAACCGTCGCACAATGTTCTCAACATCGATGATGGCGTCATCAACCACTTCGCCGAGCGCGATGACAAGGCCGGCAACCACCATGACGTTTAAACTTTGCTCGCGCGCGTGCAGCACCAACACGGCCGCCAACAAGGACAAGGGAATTGAAACCACCGAGATGACTGACGTCCGCCAGTCCCACAGAAATGCGACAAGAATAATGACCACAAGAACGCACCCAAGGAGGAGCGCTTGTTGTAAATTATTGAGTGAAAGCTCAACGTAGGTGGCGGGTCTGAAGATGGTCGAATCGATATCAAGGTCCCGCAATCCCGGAGCCATCTCCTTCAAAGCGGCTTCCACCTTGCGTGTAACATCGAGTGTGTTTCCCCAGGGGAATTTCTCGACAATCAACAGCAGGCCAGGCCCGTCGCCGATCACAGCGTCGCCTATCGGCGCCGGGAAACCTTCAACGACGTCGGCAACGTCACCGAGGCGTATCACCGCCCCACCCTTGACACTGACCGCAAGCGCCGCCAAGTCTGCAACGGTTCGTACCACGGGCGCATGGGTCACCGCGAGTCGCTGGTTCGGCGTATCGATGAATCCACCGGCGGCTTGCGTTGTGGCGTCTCGCGCCGCGGCCAGCACATCGTCGAGACGCAGTTTGTGCGCGGCAATTCGTCGGGGATCCACCAGTATTTGAAACTGCCGATCGCGCTCGCCCCAAATGGCAACGTTGGCAACACCGGGAATCGACATGAGACGGGGTCGAATCGTCCATCGAGCGAGCGTTGACATCTCAACCTGATTGAGCTTCGACGACGAAACGCCAATCTTGAGCAGCCGACTCAATGATGACAGCGGCGAAAGCGTAACCGGTGCATGAGCGAGATTGGGTAGGCGCGGCGCGATCGTCGCCAACCTTTCTCCGACCAGTTGACGCGCTTTCATCAGATCGGCGCCATCCTCGAATAGCAACACAACCGATGACAAACCCAAAACCGATTTCGATCGCAGCGTCTTCAGGAAGGGAACACCCGAAAGTGCGCTCTCGATCGGCATTGTCACCAACCGCTCGACCTCCGAGGACGGCATCCCCGGCGCTTCGGTTTGAATTTCAACCAGCGGCGGAGCGAACTCTGGAAATACGTCGACCGGCATTTGACGTGCCGCCGGAATTCCGAGAATGATCACGCCCGCCGCAAACGCCAACACGATTACACGAAGCTTGAGCGCATGGGTCACGATCCAGTTGATCATTTACCCGCTCCGAACTCTGTACCAAACAACTCGTGCGCACCAACACCCACCACCATCGTTCCGGCCACAAGGCCTCTTGCGAGCACAGCGGTCTCGCCAACCACGTGATGTACGTCAATTCGACGTCGCTCGTATTTGTGTTCTGTCACACGGACGTACGCCCACGTCCCGCCAAGGCTGTCGAACAAGACTGCGGACCACGGAATCACCAGACGCTCTTCGGCGTCGTTCATGGAGAGGGAGACCGCGACCCGCTGTCCTGGTCGCAATTGAAAGAACTCCGAGCCTGCATCTGCGGAAAAAGCCGGTAGCGCAAAGAACATGTCGACGCTTGCGGTGTCAGGGTTTGCCGACGGCGGCGCGGTGACGGAGGTGGCGAGAACGCTCGCGCCGCGTTCGTGCATTGAAAGTGCCGACACTCGAGCACCCGCTTCGCGATCGATTTGCCAGGCGTCCCCGGCGTAGACGATCGCCCGAACCCACAATCGCGTCGCTGCATCCACCTGAAACAAAGGGGTGCCTGCCGCCACGGTCTGACCAACGCCCACGCGGAGATCACGCAAGATTCCGTTGCCAGGCGAAACAACGCGAAGCGCTCCCGAAGAGATCCCCTTGCCTCCCGGCTGGGTTGCCCGTGCATTCTGCTCGCTGACCTGTAACTCGGCCTCGGCATCCT
>JAYUPZ010000395.1:0-3535 GCA_043759805.1 Myxococcales bacterium
GGGCCGACAATCGCATCACTGGCCGTTAACTCCGCGAGATGCGCCAAGTCCTTGACGTAAATCAGCGGTTTGATGACGTCTGGCTTCGGAGGTGACGCGGGTGTTTCGGTTTCCCCGTCACCCGTCTCTCCTGACACAGACTCCGACGTTTCAACTATCTCAATCGCATCCTCCGAGATCCAACCGGCTTTTCCACCGGGAATTCGGATGCGTCTCCACCCATCGGTCGTCTCTTCTGACACACTGACTTTCTCATCTTCGGAGAACACGTGTATGACCTGCGCGTCCACTTTGGGCTCGGCATGAACTTTCGCCTCGAACACGCCGATTCGAGCCGGGATGGCATTGGCCTCAAAGGCCAGCAGGCAAACGGAGGCGCCGACGAAAAACGCCCACGTCAGACGAATAGATCGGGAACAAGGTGGATTCATGGCGCTAAGTGGTTCTTTCTCGAAACTGTAGCTCAAATCGCGTTCGCGAACACGTAGGCATCACACCAACGTCCCGAGAAATTTCACGGCCGGACAGACTCGAATTCCCTCGGGCGTCACAAAGTCGCGGCTTCCCGTTGCACTGATTTGATACGCCGGCACGCCAGGAAATCGCGTACTCAAATAGCGCAATCCCTTATCGAGTTCGCCATCGGACCACTTCGCCTCGACCATCAAGATGGGTTTGCGGTTTTCGGTCACGACAAAATCCACCTCACGCCCATCCTTGTCGCGGAAGAAACGAAGCTCCAGATTGCGCCCCTGGGTATCTTCTTCGTGTTGCACCCACTTGAGCAGATGCGACGCCACGAGATTCTCAAAACGAAGGGGCTCGGACGCGACAAGGGTCCAGTCGAAGTGGTAGTGCTTTTGCTCCTTCTTGACGGCACGGATCTTGGGCGCACCGAAGGGAGGCAGCCGAAAGATCGCGTACAGGCGCTCGAGAATCTTCACCCAGTTTTCAACCGTCTTGTGACTCACCCCGAGATCTTCGCGCAGGGCGTTTATCGAAAGCGGGGAGCCAACCAACTCCGGTAGCCGCAGTGCCAGCAATTCGAGGTTTCCCAGATCACTGACGCGTTCGAGACTCACCACATCTTCACGTACAAGGCGCGAAATGTATTGCTTCGACCAGCGCCGCGCTTGCACCTCGGAGCTACCGAAGTACGGTTCGGGAAAGCCTCCAAGCGTCAACAGGGTCGATAGATCCGACGGTGTTTTCAGCGCCAGCTCGGCCACGGACAAGGGATGCAATCGGAGCAAATTGTATCGGCCCTGCAATGAATCACCGCCAAACCGATAGAAATCAAGCCGCGCACTTCCGGTGACGAGAATCCGTTGCCCGTCCTTTTTTCCGTCGTAGAGGCCTTTCAGGAGGCCACGCCAAGATCGATACTTGTGGATCTCGTCGAGTATCCAAAGGGGCGAGTTCGGAAATTCGCGACGGAGAATTCTCTGGCGATCTTCCGGGATATCCCAGTTCAGATATCCGAGCCGGCCACCCTTCTGCGACTTTCCCAGCGTGGTTTTTCCAACCTGCCGGGCGCCCGCGAGAAAAACCATTTTGCGCTGCAGATCCGTTTCGACCTGCCGGTGGAGATAGCGTACTGCCGACGATGCCATCGCCCTAGTATACGGCGATTTTCACCCATAGGCTAAAATCGCCGCGGCGGATTTTGACTGATGGCTAAAATCGCCGTGGTTGGCTTCAACGCGGATCTTTCGGCGGACGAGCGCCGAGTAGGGTCCAGAAATTAGTGCGTTTCCTTCAGTGGAGATCCCGTCCCGTAACCAAGAACTCAAACCTGTCGCTTTCCGCCGCCAACGCCCGCAAATATTGCTGAAACTCTTCCGCCGTCAACCCGACCTTGGGCACCCGCACTTCCCCAATCAACCGTCCCACACCATCCACCCGAAACCCCACCAGCAACACGTTGCGGTTGCGGCGCCAGGCCCTCTGTACGATTGACTCGATCCCTTGGAGCTTGGCGGGTGTCGCAATCTTGGTGTGCAACAAATAGTCACTCCCCTCGTCGCTAACCGAAATCACCTGACGGCGGCCATTCCTGAATCCGACGACAACCTTGTCGCCGTTCGCCTCCATGAAGCCCGTCCGGCAGAACTTGTGCCAACTAGGATTCATTTGTTTCTCCGCGAATCAGGGTACGGAAGGCAGACATCGTCAGATCTTGTCCGCCGAAATGGCTTTTCTCCAGGTAGTCGGCCTCAAGCACCACCCGCCGAATCAATTCCAAAACCCGCACCGAATCGTATTCTGGCTGATTCAGCACCACGTCATCTTCCACGTTGATATCGAAGCCCGGGCTACCCGGGCGCAGGCCCGGGGTTATCGTGACTCGAAACGGACAGTTCGCGTTGCGTTCAGCGATGCCATCGTACTGGTCGTCCCCCGTGACAAGTCCAACAGGACTGCTGCACCGAACCACGGGCCATTTTTCGCGCGATCGCAGGTGCAAAGTGAATGGCTGTGTCCGACTCTCCAACTCCGCAGTGCCGTACAGGGTATGGGGGGTGTCCTGCGGTTCCCACTGAATTGGAAGGCTCTCGGTGTCCAGTCCGGCGATTGCTGCGAATCTCTCTTTTAGTTGGCTGCTGTAACCCCGATCAACCGCCAAGTCTCTCACATCTCCTGATAGCCATTTCGGATCGACGGGAAACGCGGTCTCCAAAGGGGTATCGATCTGCTCGACCGGCGGTAGTCCCTCCAAGGCTTCCATATGGACATTGACAGTCCGGCCTTCGTTCCGGGGCGGGGCCAAGTTCTCGTGCATTAATCGCAAGAACTCGTTGATGCGCTTTAGAACCCGTCGCACTTGAAAGAGCTCGACCGTGTCTTCAAGGTACGGAAAGTAGACCTGCAGCAGGTCGTTCCCAGATGGTCGTTGTTGCAAATCTGCCATTCGCCTGTGCGTTTGCGACCGAACGCGATCGATGCGGCCAATGCGCTGCTCGATCGATGAAGGCGTCCATGCGATTCCGTAATGGTAAACGTCCGAACAAAACGTGTGCAGATCCTCTCCCTCCTGCAGAATGTCCGTGCTGACCATCACGAACGGATACCCCGGCATTCGAAACTGTCGCACCAAGGTCTGATTGACCTGGCCTGACATCCCTCCAACTGGCTGTTGTTGACCCAGTAGTCTCGCGAACAATTGAACACTTTGCGCGGCCGTCTGATCCTTCTCGCGTAGATCGTGCGCATTCACATCAACGATCAACTCGAAGTTCTCACTGATCGCGTGGAGTTCATCGTAGGCGCCCCAGCTCCGCTCTGCGACCGGCGCGCTCATTTGCTGCTCCAACAGGTCGAGGTATGCAGTGATTGCAATTCGTTCGTCCAGGTCGTTGGCCCGGCTTCTGGAACCGCCTCTGAGTGTTGGGAATTGTTGAGCCAAAGAGACGAACAAATCGATAAATGCATGCCCCAAACGTGCTGCGGTCGAAATTGCTTGTCGACGTTGTTCGCGTTCCAGAAAACCGATTTCGAGGTCAGTAACCGTACGTTTGGGCCAGATAGCGTCTCT
>JAYUPZ010000396.1:0-3519 GCA_043759805.1 Myxococcales bacterium
CCACAGGATCCGGTTGAGTCCCACCGTTTTAACATAGGTGTTTAAGCATAGTCACTAATGAATAGGCGGATCTGCGGTCACGCAGGACCGCTGAATGCCCTTTCATGGCAGACGCTACGCGTCTAGGGCGCGCAGGAACTGGGCGGTATGCCCAACCTTGAGGGATTTGGGCGGCCCCGAAGCCACCAATGTTCCCCCACCGGCGCCGCCCTCGGGTCCGAGATCGATGACCCAATCCGCGACTCGAATCACGTCCAGATTGTGTTCGATGACCAGCACCGTATTGCCGGTATCCACGAGGCGACCCAAAACGCCCAGCAACCGTCGCACATCCTCAAAATGCAAACCCGTTGTCGGCTCATCAAGCAAGTAGAACGTTCGGCCCGTTTGCCGGCGGGCTAGCTCGCGCGACAGCTTGATGCGCTGAGCTTCGCCGCCCGACAGAGTGGTCGCAAGCTGGCCGAGGTGAATGTATCCCAAACCAACCTCGTCGAGCGTTTTCAGGATATGCATCAATTGAGGATGGTGAGCGAACAGAACAAGGGCCTCCGCAACCGAGGTATCGAGCACATCGGCGATGGATCTACCCTTCCAGTTCACACGCAGAGTCGCGTCGTTGTAGCGCTTGCCCTTGCAAACTTCGCAGGTGACGAAAACATCCGCGAGGAAATGCATCTCCACCCGACGAACGCCATCGCCTTCGCACGCCTCGCAACGGCCACCCTTCACGTTGAACGAGAAACGCCCGGGTTTGTAGCCGAAGGTTCGCGCTTCGGGGATGCCGGCGAATAGATCGCGAATCAGATCAAAGGCCTTGGTGTACGTCGCGGGATTGGAACGCGGCGTTCGACCAATCGGTTGTTGATCGATATCGATCACCTTGTCGATTTGCTCGATGCCTTCAATGCCATCGTGAAGCCCAATGCGATCGCTTGAATCGTGCAACGCACGTCGCAAGGCCGGATGGAGAATCCCGCCGATGAGACTCGACTTGCCCGCGCCAGAAACGCCGGTCACCGCGACGAGAACACCGAGAGGGATCTTCACATTGAGGTTCTTGAGATTGTGTTCCCGCGCCCCCTTGACGGTCAACCAGCCGCTCGGCTCACGCACCTTTTTCGGGGTGTCGATTCGCATCACGCCGGACAGATACTTCCCCGTCAGCGAATTGCGGTTTTTTCGAATGTCATCGGGACTGCCCTGAGCCACGACTTTGCCACCGAGTCGCCCCGCGCCCGGACCGAAGTCGATCACATGGTCAGCAGCCTCGATGGTTTCCGCGTCGTGTTCGACCACGATCACGCTGTTGCCAAGATCGCGCAGGCGGCGCAGCGTTTCGATTAGGCGCAAGTTATCGCGCTGATGCAATCCTATCGACGGTTCGTCAAGCACGTACATCACGCCCGATAGCTCCGAGCCGAGTTGCGAAGCCAGTCGAATACGCTGAGCCTCACCACCAGACAGAGTCGCAGCCGAGCGATCGAGCGACAGGTATTCAAGGCCAACGTTCAACAGGAATCCCAACCGATTGCGAATCTCCTTCGTGAGTTCCTCGGCAATGATCGCACGGGACCCTTTGAGTCCGAGCGCTGTAAAATGAAGGGCGGCCTGGCTAACCGTCATTGATGTCACTTCGACCAGCGACTTTTCGGCAAGAATGACCGCCCGTGATTCGGGACGCAGACGGTGTCCCTTGCAGGATCGACACGGCGCCTCACGCAGAAATCGGCCGTACCATTCGCGCATGCGATCGGACTGCGTTTCCTGCATGCGACGATTCAGCGTGTTGATGACACCTGAAAAGCGCATCGCCCAGGAACCACCACCGTGTTTGCCGTCCCATTGCACCGAGATCCGTTTTTCACCGGTGCCAAACAGGACGATCTCACGCTGCTTTGCGGTCAGCTTGTTCCAGGCCTTGTCGAGCGGCACACCGAAATCGCGCTCGATGGCCTTCGCAATATTCGCCGTCCAGCCACTGTCTTTTGTGGTGCGATCACCCCACGGCGCGATGGCGCCCTCATTGATAGACAACTTCACGTTCGGAACAACCAGCTCCGGATCAATCTCGCGCGTCGAGCCAAGACCGTTGCAATCGACGCACATTCCGATTGGGCTATTGAATGAAAACGATTGCGGGGAAAGCTCGGGCAAGCCAATGCCGCATGTGGGACAGGCGCGCGATTCGCTGTAGCGACGTTCGGACTCACCCTCGCGCTCAATGGCCACGATCACGCTCCCCTCTCCTGCCCGCAGTGCGCTTTCAACCGAATCCGACAAACGCGATCGGGACTCTGGCTCAATCGTCACACGATCGATCACCAAATCAATCGTATGCTTTTTCTTTTTGTCGAGTGCCGTCAGGTTCTCGAGACGTTCAACCTTGCCGTCAACGCGAGCGCGCACGTAGCCATCGCGACGGGCCTGTTCAAACAGATCGCGAAACTCACCCTTGCGATTTTCTGCGCGGGGCGCGTACACCACGACCTGTGTTCCCCTGGGTTCAGTCGACAACTCGTCAACGATCTCGGCCGCCGAGCGAGCCGAGACTGCGCCACCGCATTTGTGACAGCGTTGCTCTCCTGCACGGGCGTAGAGCACGCGCAGGTAGTCGTAGATTTCCGTGACGGTTCCCACGGTCGAGCGGGGATTCGACGATGCGGTCTTTTGCTCGATGGCGATCGTGGGGGATAGGCCACGCAGCTGTTCAACTTTTGGCTTTTCAAGCTGGCCAAGAAACTGACGCGCGTAGGATGAAAGCGATTCGACATAGCGACGCTGGCCCTCGGCGTAGAGCGTATCAAACGCCAGCGACGACTTGCCCGAACCAGAGACGCCGGTAAACACAACGAGTTGTCGTTTGGGAACACTCAGCTCATCAATGAGAAGGTTGTGCTCACGCGCACCGCGCACGTAGATCGCGTCGGGCTCGGCGGCGGAACGCACCTCCCGAGCGGGAGTCTTCCCGTTTCGGGTTTTCGCCATGACTTGTGCTACTTTTTAAACGGGGCCAGCAACGGGGCAAGTTCGCCCTTCGCATGCATGTCCTTCACGATGTCGCAGCCGCCGACAAGCTCACCCGATACCCACAGCTGGGGGAACGTGGGCCAGTTGGCATAGGCCTTCAAGCCCTCGCGTAGATCCGGATCTGAAAGAATATTGTGCGAGCCGAAAGACACGCCCACCTCCTTTAAAACCGAAACCACCGCGGCTGAGAATCCACACTGCGGCATGGAGGGGCTACCCTTCATGAACAACATCACGGGTTCCTTGCTGATGGTTTGCTCGATGCGTGTTTTCAACTCGGGGTTCAGCTCGCTCATTGGGATCTCCTCAAACAGTCTCGGCAGGGGTTCTTGTGGTCAGCGCAAGCGCGTGAATTTCGGATTTCATGGCATCGCCGAGCACGGTATAGACCATTCGATGCCGGGCAATGGGCAATTGGCCCGCGAACGCGGTCGATATGATGGTGACAGCAAAGTGATCGCCACCGCCGGTGAGATCCTCGACCCGCACCTC
>JAYUPZ010000397.1:0-7382 GCA_043759805.1 Myxococcales bacterium
GCGTAAGACGATTCAGGTCGAGCCCTATGGCCTTCTCAACCACACTGGGTTCTGGTACCTGGTCGGCAAAAGCCTGTCGCATGGTGCCGATCGTCCTTACATCTTCAAGGTCGAGCGCATCCTGACGGCAAAGATGCTGGAACAAAAGTTCACGCGGCCTCCAGATTTCAAGCTCGCGGCCTTCGTCAATGAAAACGGATTTGTTTCAATGGCGCACTCTGTCCGGATCACGCTTCGGGTGGAAGGCGATGCCGCGCAGAAGATGCGGAACCAGTGGAAACGGGTTCGCCCGCTTTCTCACGGCGGATTCGAGGTGTCTTTCAAGGAACATCCGGGTGGATGGTTAACCGCGTGGATCCTCCGACAGGGCGCCGACGTGACGGTCGTCGAACCCACAGAGCTGCAGAAGTCGGTCGCGATCATGGCGCGAAACATTGCGCGTGCACACGAGTAGCCTGCGTCCGCCTTTGTTCTCGTGCTTTTTCAGGAACTGTGTCAGTCGGGGTGGTAAAAATGGTGGCCGTGGGCGAAGCCGTTGACTTGCACATTTACCGAAGCAACCGCACCGAGGCGTTGTTGTCCAAGCTCGCTGAGATCGTTGCGCGGCCCGTTGGTGGCCCCTTCGAAACCGAAACGATCATCGTGCAGGGCCGCGGGATGGCGGTGTGGCTGTCACAGCAACTCGCGCGCGCACACGGGGTGTGGGCCGGAGCCGAATACCCCTTTCCACGTCGCTACGTCGAACGGTGTCTGCGCTCGGTTCTGACCGATCAGGTGCTCAATGTCGGACTTGTTGACGAGGAACGACTGCGCTGGGCCGTCTTGCAACAGCTACCCCTCGTGTGTGCGCGACCCGAGTTCAGTCGCTTGCGCTCGTACATCGAAGGCAAGGAACGTGGCATTCGTCTCTTTCAGCTGGCCGACCGAATCGCCCAACGATTCGATGAATACCTGACCTATCGCCCCGAAATGATGCGCGACTGGGACACGGGGAAAAGTAGTCTTCCAGATGCCCATGCCTGGCAACCCATTCTCTGGCGAGCCGTGGCCGCGCGCCTCACGGAAACGGGTGGATGCAACCACATGGCATCGCTTGAGCGAGATTTTATGGCGGCGCTGTCGCGCGGTGTCGTCCCCAAAGGATTGCCACGTCGAATCTCCCTGATGGGATTATCAACACTGCCTCCGCTGTACCTGCGCATCATCACGGCCCTCTCCGCGCGGGTACAAACCCATATCTATCTTTTTTCTCCCGGACAGGGTGATTGGTGGAATCAATCGCGGCCGGACGCCATCACTCGGGCGCTTGAGACGGAATCCGATCTCGACGCGCTCCACCTGGATGCCGGGCACCCGTTGTTGCAATCCATGGGTTCGCTGGGTGCTGAATTCCAGCGATCACTTGACGACACCCTTGAGTCGATGGGCTCGAGGTATCAGGAGCACGATCTTTATGAGGAGCCCGACGCTGGCACCGTCCTCGGAAACCTTCAGGGCGCAATTTACGCGAGCACGGAGGTAGAAGCCCGCAGGCGCCGTCCCCGAATCCAATCAACCGATCGCAGCGTTGCCATTCATTCGTGTCACAGTCCGATGCGCGAGGTCGAGGTATTGCATGACCAGTTGCTGAACTTGCTCACGGGCAAGGACCCCCGCTGTAAACCGCACGAGATCGTGGTGTTGTTGCCCGACGTGGACACCTACGCCCCGTTTGTCGAGGCCGTGTTTGAACGGGATCCAGCCGACCCACGCTTTGTCCCCTACCGGATCGCCGACCGACCGATTCAGGTGGATAGCCCTGTCATCGAAGCGTTGTCGCGTATTCTCGACATCGTCGACTCTCGTCTGAGTGCGCCTCAAGTGCTGGATTTGCTTACGCTCGAGCCGATCGCGCGTCGCTTTACACTCGACGCTTCCTCTTTAGACAAGATTTCGGAGTGGGTGACGAAATCCAACATTCGATGGGGCAAGGACGGTCAACATCGAACGAGGCACGGGCAACCGGGAATTGAGATCAACACCTGGGCTTTCGGTCTTGATCGACTCTTGCTGGGTTACGCCCTGCCGACCGACGAGATGGCAACGTTTGCAGACGTGCTACCTTTCGACGATCTGGAAGGAAACGATGCGGTCCTGCTCGGCCGCCTCACCGAATTCGTATCGACCCTGTTCGCGCAGATCGACGGGCTTCGAGGATCGCGCAGTCTTGAATCCTGGCGCGACGCTCTCACCGAAACCTTGGACGCGCTCGTGCTCCGTTGTCAACGAACCGAATGGCAACACCAGCGGCTGCGCGAAACCTTGTCGGAAATCGTCGCGTCCGCGAAGACGGCAGGGTTTGATGAACCCGTCGATCTTCGCGTGATCCGCTTGTTGCTCGAGGGACGCGTGGACGCAGCGTTTCCCGAGCGAGGATTTCTAAGTGGCGGTGTCACCTTCTGCGCCATGGTACCGATGCGGTCCATTCCCTTTCGTGTGGTTTGTCTGCTGGGTATGAACGACGGTGCCTTTCCGCGAAGCGGAAGAACCGTTGATTTCGATCTCATCAAACGAGGCTCGGAGCCGTCGCGGCCCGGCGATCGCGATCGGCGCAAGGATGACCGCTACCTCTTCCTCGAAACTATTTTGGCAGCACGGGAAGAGCTGCTCATCACCTACACGGGGCAAAGCATACGCGACAACAACCTGCGACCACCGTCGGTGGTCATAAGCGAACTCATCGACACCATCGCCGACACCCATTTGCCTCCCAAACAGGATCACGAGCAGAACCAGGACGATCTGGATCGACGGCGCTCAATTGCCAGTCACCTCGTGATTCGACATCCGCTGCAAAGTTTTTCACAACGTTACTTCGACAACACCGATCCGAATCTTTTCAGCTTCGCCGACGACAACGCCCGCGGTGCACTCGCCCTATCCCCGGCACGGACGCCAGTGCCACCTTTTATTGACGCCGAACTACCGACACCGGCGGAAGACGGCGCCAGTACCGTTGAACATCGCATCGCGCTCCACGATCTTGCTCGGTTCTTGAGGGATCCCGCTCAGCACCTGTGTAACCGGCGACTCAACATCAGTTTCCGCGAAGAATCAATCGACGTTCCCGCGCGTGAACCGATCGAACTTGATGGCCTCGACACCTGGCACCTGGGAAATCTCCGGTTGAAACATGCCCAGGCGGGACTCACAAATGTCCAATCGCTGGAAGTTTTCCGGGCAGGTGGACTGCTCCCCTTTGGCACCATGGGACGCCTCGCCTTCGATGAGGTGGTGGCCGTGGCGGACAAGATCTCGGAAACAGTTCGCACATTCCGCGTGGGTGAGCAGCGACCTCCGCTTGCAGTCGATCAGATACTCGAACCTGGCCTACGCCTCGAGGGAATCATCACAGACCTATGGTCATCCGGAATCGTCACGTTTCAATACTCTCGCATCAGCAAGAAACAATTGCTCGAACTATGGGTCCGACATCTCGCTTTGTGTTGCGAATTGTCAGGGCGAGCAATGCCAACAACCACCCTCATCGGGCGGCCCGGTACAAAGACGGCAAAATTTCGCGGCAAAGAGGCAAAAAAGGACACGGGCGGCGTCGCCGTGATTTCATTCAACCCGGTCGCCGATGCCCGCAAACACCTGGTGGGGCTGACTCGACTTTTTGAGCTTGGCCAACGCGCTCCGCTTGCTTTTGCGCCCGAAAGTAGCGGCGACTTCGTAACCAAACTCCGCGAAAAAGGATCCGTTGCGCTTGCCATGGCCGAGGCAATCAAAACCTACAACGGAGGCTACAACACGGGAGAAAGAGAGCAGAACCTTTATCTACAAAAGATTTTCGGAAACGAGTCGCCCCCTTTTGCGCAAACCTTCAAGGTCGGACCTGATTTTTCAACGCTGGCACGGGGAATTTACGAGCCACTCATGAACGCAATGGTTTCGGCGGAAGAAAAAGGGAAGGGATGAACGCATCCTTCACGCCTTTTGATGCACTTCGGGTTCCGCTCCACGGTCGCAACATCATCGACGCGAGCGCGGGGACCGGGAAGACCCACGCCATTACCACGTTGGTGATACGTTTACTCATTGAAAACAAAGTCGACATCCGAAAGATCTTGGTCGTAACCTTTACCGAGGCGGCCACCGCAGAACTGCGCTCCCGCATCCGAGCGCGCCTGCACGAGGCCGTCATAGCCTTTCGGTCTCTCGAGGAAAACCCGGCCGCGAACCAAGGATCCCTTTTCGCGAAGGAACCGGAACTGCTCATCTATGCTCGTACCCGGAAAAACCTCCGCGCCGATCGGCATCGGATTGAACGCGCACTCGCCGATATCGACGAGGCCCCGATCTCGACGATCCACGGATTTTGCCATCGAATCCTGCATGATTCGGCATTCGAGAGTGGCGTTCTCTTCGAGACCGAGATGGTATCGGACCTTGCGCCCTTGCGCGACGAGATCCTGTGCGACTACTGGTCCAACGTCATGGCCAGCGCGAGCGATGAAGACATTGAGATATTGAACGATGCCGAAGTGCTGCCATCCAAACTCACCCAACTTGTTGAAAGAAGCGCTCGCGATCCGGAGCTACGCATCCTGCCCGATCCGGTGACCGATGCTCGACTCGTTTGTTACGCCCGCATGAAGGCCACGTGGAACAGAATAGCCATAGAGGCGTTACTTTTCGGAGCCGTCACGATCGTCAAGAAGGAAGTCAAAAGGCCGTCGACAATTGTCGGTTGGATCGAGGATGTCGAACAATACCTGAAACGTCTACCGACGGCTGACGAACTTGCGCTCGGATTCCCCAACGGCGTGGACAAGCTGCGCGCCGGGCTGATGCTGCCGGCCTTTCGAAAATCGCACCCGTTTTTGGGCGCGGCTCAAGACTTTTGCGATGCGTGCGCTGCGTATGGTGGCAGACAAAACCCCGTGGTCTTGTCCTACAAAAAGGGATTGATTGACTACTTGCGGGTCGAACTTCCCCGTCGAAAGGCCGCGATGGGCGTTCTGTCGTTCGACGATCTGCTGATAAAAGTGCGTTATGCGCTGTCAGGCCCGACCGGAGGGCGACTCGCCGAGGTCATTCGAGACCAGTATCAAGCAGCACTCATCGATGAATTTCAGGACACCGATCCAGTTCAATTCGCGATCTTCACAGGAATCTACGCCGACGCGACGCTGCCCCTGTTTTTGATAGGCGATCCCAAGCAGGCGATTTATGCATTCCGCGGTGCCGACATCCTCGCCTACCTGAACGCCGTATCGGCGCCGGGAAGCAACCGTTACACAATGACGGTGAACTATCGTTCCGATCGCAGCCTCGTTCCGGCCATTGGACATTTATTCGCCCGCAATGGCGGCCCCGCGCGACCCTTTTTGCTCGACGAAGTCGGATTTCCTCACGTCGAACCGCGCAACGACGCGAAAGATTGTTTCGTCGCCAAGGGTCCATTTCTATCCGAACCGATCGAGTTCCTGTTTTGCAATACACCGGACTCCATATCAAAGGATGCCATTGAGCGCGTATTGCCGGCGGCCATTGCGGCCGACATTTCGGCGCTCATCCGCAGTGGCAGCCAGATTGAAACAGGCGATTCAGCCCGGGCCGTCAAGGCAGGCGACATCGCCGTTTTGGCTCGAAGCAACAAGCAATGTTTCGTCCTGCAAGAAGCGCTACGAGCACTCGATATTCCTGCTGTCGTCCTTGGTGACGCAAGTGTCTTCAAGTCCGACGAGGCAAGTCAACTTCAACGCATCTTGTCGGCAATTGTCGAGCCAACGCATCCGCAGAAAACCCGAAACGCGCTCGTGACAACCATGCTCGGCGTGACAGGGACTCAGTTGGTGGCGATGGAAGACGCACCGGAACAATGGGATGCGTGGGCGTCACTCATGCGAACCTGGAGCGATCTTTGGAAAGACCGCGGATTTGTACAAATGTTTCGATCGCTCTTGGACGTGGGTGGCGCCCGGGCGCGGATCCTTGCGCTCCCCGATGGCGAACGTCGCATGACGAACATTTTGCACCTTGGCGAATTGCTCCACGCGGCAAGTCGAGAATCCCACCTCGGCCCTCCCGGACTTCTGCACTGGCTAACCCAGATGTGCGCCGAGACTGGCCCCGTTCCCGAAGGCGTCGAAATCCGACTTGAGAGTGACGCCGCAGCCGTCAAGCTGACAACCATTCACAAGGCGAAGGGCCTCGAGTATCCCATCGTCTATTGCCCCTATTTGTGGGACGGATGGCTCCTGGCGGCCAATGACAAACTCGACGTACGATTTCACGATGTTGATCGCTCGCTCGCGATCGATCTGGGATCCGCCGACTTCAATCAACACCTCGAGCAGGCCGAAGAGGAATCCCTCGCGGAAAACATGCGGCTTGCCTATGTCGCCCTCACCCGGGCCAAACAGAAGATGTTCGTGGTTTGGGGAAACTTGCCCAACGCCGTGACAAGTGGACTTGGTTATTTGTTGCACCCACCCGCGGAACCCGTTCACGTTGCGGCCCTGAAGTCGCGCGGCGAAGCGTTCAACGATGCGTTCCTGCGCAGCGGAATAGAAGCCCTTCAACGATCGTCGACGGCAGGCAAGGGAATCGGCTTGCGAGAATGGGATATGAACGCCCTCGCGACCACGGGACAGATCCCACTTCATGACGACAAACAATCCGTTGCCCTGAAGGCACGAAAGATCGACGGGGCAATTCGCGCCTGGTGGCGAACTACCAGTTTTTCCGGCCTCGTGGCCAACCGTTCGATCCTCGAAAACGACATTCTGCAGGGGCGCGAACGTGACGAGGGCACAACGCGCGGCGAAGAAACCGTCGAACCGATAACAACCACGATTCCGGAAACCCCGGTTGAGCTCGCACGATTTCCACGGGGAGCTCACGCCGGTAATTTTTTTCACGCCGTGCTGGAACACATCGACTTTAGGGCGGGGAGCGGCATATCGGCGGTCGTGGACCAGCACCTTCGCCAACATGGCTTTTCAACCGACGATTGGAGCCATATCGTAACACAATCCATCAAACGCATTTTGCAACTGCCGATAGCCGCGGGCGATGCGTCTTTTTCACTGCAACAGGTGGCGTCGGATCGACGCATAAATGAGTGGGAGTTCCATGTTCCGGTCGCAAGCGGCATCGCCCGCAAAGGCAAGATACATACGCTGACGTGCAAGGGACTGGCCGAGATCTTCCGTCGGCACCCAAGCCCCGCCATTCCAGTTCGATACGCCGATCAAATTGCAGAGCTGAACTTTCTCCCCGTCGAGGGATTCATGAAGGGGTTCCTCGACCTCTTCTTTGAACACGACGGGCGATTTTACGTTTGCGACTACAAGAGCAATCATCTGGGCGACACGCTGAACATGTACACGCCC
>JAYUPZ010000398.1:0-3506 GCA_043759805.1 Myxococcales bacterium
CACACTTACATCCACCCAGGCGAAGCCAAGATACAGACAACCGATGGCCACAAGGCCACCTAACAAAGCAACTGCACCCGTGGCAAGCATGCGCGGCCACACGATCGCAACACGGGATTCACCAAGCAAATCAAGAACCGCGTCTCGTTGTACCCGTTCCCGTCGATCCCGACCGAGCGCAATCACCAGCACCACACCTCCGGTCACAAGCGCCAGACCCAAAAGCGCCCAGCCCAAAAATCGCAAGACACCCGCGAGCGCTTGCAAACGCATCACACCACCCGCCATGGAATCCACCTCCGAAACACCGGGAATGCCCGCGATGCGATCGGCAAGCTTGCGACCGTCTTCGGTGAAGCTCGCGTTCGGTGAAAGCGTGACCTCGATGGAGCGAGGCAAGAAACCCGCCTCAATGCTTTCCAGCAAACCCGCTGCCGTCGAATGTACAGTCGTCGCAGCGCGGAGACGCCGCAGCGCCTCCGCTGAATCGACGAATTCGGTTCGGTCGACCCCGGGGACCTTCATGATCAATTGACCGAGGGCGCTCGCACGAGACGCGTCCATGTCGTCACGTAAATAGGCAATCACGTGCACGGCACCGCCGACATGGGCCGACACCGCACTGGCACGCTCCCCACACAGCCGGGCGCCACCGAGCAGGAATCCAAGCAAAGCGAAGGCGCCCACCCAACCCATGGTCCGCGCCAATCGACGCTTGAGACCGCGCCGGCCCCGTCGCAAAGTCCACGCGAAGTTCATGGCGACACCGCCTCGATGTCCGCCTCGTCGAGGATCTGTTCAGAATCTTCGCGTCGGATCGGAGTTGGAGCCCTGTCATCCCGTTCGCCTTCGACCACCACCATGCGCGGCGATCCCCCGTTCAATCGCCCACCTGCCAGCGTCAGCCGCTCGGCCCCGTGTGTCTGCAGAAGTGATACGAATGAAGCATCCGCCGAACCGCACAGCACGGCCGCCCCGGCCGCGCGCGCAACACCTATCGCCTCGACGATCAGCTGTCGATCGTCGCTGTCGAGACCCCCGGCCGGTTCATCGAGAACAATCACGACCGGCGCACCGATCAACGCCCGGGCAATTGCGACCAACCGTCGCTCGCTTGGCGACAGGCAGAGGACAGGCTCATGGGCAAGCTCAAGCAAGCCCATCCGCTGCAGTTCGATATTCGCGCGCGCGAGGGCCGCGTCGACGGCAACTCCGCGGACCGCCAGCGGCAAGACCACGTTCTCAATCGCCGTCTCGTGCTCTATCAGTACGGGCTCGGCAGGAAGGTAACCGATGTTACGCCTCACGAAGGGAACCGACGACGCCTGCAGGTCCATCCAGTTGCGTCCGCCAATCAACACCGAGCCCCGGCGGGGAGCGATGGCCGCCGCGGCAACGCCGAGCAGCACACTCTTGCCGCTGCCACGGGCGCCTTCGATTGCAACCCAGTCGCCCGCGCGAACCGAGAGGCTCACGCGGTCGAGCACCACCTTGTCCCTGCGGACACAGGTCACTTCTTCAAGACGCAGCACCTCATCGATGTTAGAGGTCACCGGACTGTCCTCCCAATTTCTCGATATTCGATACCCGGTGGTACGCAGGCATGACTGGATTTTCATCGGCAGAATGCGTTTATGGGCTGAGTTCAGCATCCGCTGCGGCGAAAAACAACGCATCGCGCAATGGGCCACCGTTTAGGACCTAAATTGCAGTGCAATGTATCGTCACTCGAAGCTATCCACCTTGTGGACAACAGCATATCTTGCGGAAACCCATGGGCAATTTCGCTTTTATCCACAGGGTTTTGTGCGTTTCCGAGAAACACAACCTGTAGTGTTTGCCATTTTGGGTAATACTACAGGTTGTGTTTTAAGTTGACAATCGAGCCACAATCGTTGAAAAGGGCTCACGCCAGTGATCGCGTGGTGGCAAGGTCGAGGGGGTTGGAATTATTGGATGTTTTCCGGCAGTTCTCGGGATTCCATTGCCACCGCAATTCCAGGCGGACAGGTCTGACGCAAAACGTAACGACGCACACATCAGGGTGTAAGGAGGACAGCGAATGCTCGAAAAACACGAAGTGACGAATCGCCGACGCGGCAAGGCATCCGGGGAATCTACTCAGGCAGGGGGGACCGCCGTGAAACCGGGTGTGTCTATTAGACGTTATTTCACCCGGGACGGCGATGACGGCTACGGCGGTATCCAGTGGGAGTACCGCACCGCAGCCATCAATGGCGAAAACGGCAAGTCGATCTTCGAGCAGAAGGACATTGAGGTTCCAAAGTTTTGGACGCAGACCGCGACCAACGTTGTTTCCCAGAAATACTTCCGCGGCCAGCCGGGTACGCCCCAACGCGAAAAATCCGTGCGTCAGCTCATCAACCGCGTCTGTGACACGATTACAGACTGGGGCATCAAGGATGGCTTCTTCGTCGATCAAGAATCCGCCGAAATTTACCGGGCCGAGTTGCGTCACCTGGTTGTCAGCCAACGTATGGCCTTCAATTCTCCTGTTTGGTTCAACGTAGGCGTGGAGGCCGAGCCCCAGTGTTCTGCCTGCTTCATCAATGCTGTCGACGACACCATGGAGTCGATCCTCGGACTCGCGAAGACCGAAGGCATGTTGTTCAAGTACGGCTCCGGCACTGGCACCAACCTTTCGCCGATCCGTTCGTCGCGTGAATTCTTGAACGGTGGTGGCACGGCCTCGGGCCCAGTCAGTTTCATGAAGGGCTTCGACGCTTTTGCGGGCGTCATCAAGTCCGGTGGCAAGACCCGCCGGGCCGCCAAGATGGTCATCCTCAATATTGAACACCCGGACATCGAGGATTTCATCTGGTGCAAGGCCAAGGAAGAGAAGAAAGCCTGGTCGCTCATCGACGCGGGCTACGACGGTTCATTTGACGGCGAGGCTTACAAGTCCGTTTTCTTCCAGAACTCCAACAACTCGGTTCGCGTCACCGACGAGTTCATGGATGCGGTTCAAAAGGATCGCGATTTCCAGACACGCTCCGTTAAAAATGGCGAAGCTGTCGACACCTTCAAGGCACGTGATCTCTGGCGAGCCATCGCTCAGGCGACCTGGGAATGTGGTGATCCGGGTATGCAGTACGATACGACGATCAACAACTGGCACACCTCCAGCAACACAGAGCGCATCAACGCTTCCAATCCGTGCTCGGAGTACATGTACCTCGACAACTCGGCATGCAACCTCGCATCATTGAACCTGCGCAAGTTTGCCGACGACAAGGGCTTCGATGTGGAGGCCTACAAGAAGGCCATCGAGCTCACGATATTGGCGCAAGAGATCATCGTCGATAACGCCAAATATCCGACCAAGCTCATCGAGCACAACTCGCACCGCTTCCGTCCCCTCGGCCTCGGTTATGCCAACCTTGGCTCGCTCATCATGACGCTCGGCCTGCCCTACGACTCGGCCGAGGCGCGCGCCTGGTGTGGTGCCTTGACCTCGGTTCTGACCGGCTGGGCTTACCGAACCA
>JAYUPZ010000399.1:0-7357 GCA_043759805.1 Myxococcales bacterium
CACAGCAACCGGGATGGCCTCGGTGGCACTGACCTTTGCGGTTGTGTCCTTGAAACTTCGATCCGAGTCGCCGTCGGCAATCACCGTCGCCTGGTACGAGCCCTTGCCAAGGAATGACAACGCCACCGACAATGTTTTTACGGTCGCCTCACCATTGATGCCCGCCACGATCCAAACCTTGCCTTTTCGCCGGGCGAGCACCGCAAGTTTTCCCGGTTCGCCATCCAAATATCGCGTTTCATCCCAGGTGGTCGGTACCGACTTCAGGAACGCCTTGGGAGCGGCCGGCAAGTTTCGATACGACTCGACGCCATCGGCCAAATGCAACACACCGGCCTCGAACACCACCGACAGCGCCAGCTCGTGCGCGTTGGTCGTGATGTGGGGGAACTTGTTATCGGAGAACGTGACCGGTGTGTAGTCCATGCCGCCCACCACGTTGCGGGTAAACGCGAGCACCGTGTTGTGTGCGGGCGCAGTGGCGGAGAAGTCCTTGCCAAACAGATAGGTCTCGCCTCCCCGTACGGCCTCGTGTGACATCAGATTTGGATAAGTGCGGGCCCAGCCGCGCGGCAGGGTGCAACCGTGAAAGTTCACCAGAATTTTGAACTCGGCGGCGTCCTCAAGAATTCCGAGGTACTGGTCAATCTGCGCCTGCTTGTCGCTTTGAAAGAAGTCGACCTTGATACCGGCGATACCGGCTTCCGAGATGCGCTTGAACTCCGCGCGGCGTTTATCGCGCTCGAACATGCGATCGCGCGGCCGTTCGGTCACGATGTTGTTGGCACCGCCTGAATTGTACCACATCAACAGGCGCACCTTCTTCGTACGGGCGTAATCCGCAAGCTTTTTCCAGTCGCCGCCTTCCATGGTGTCCCAGTTCGCATCCACAAGCGAGTACTCCCAGCCCATTTCGGCCGCGATGTCCACGAAGGCAGCGAGCCGATCGTATTTACGCGGACTGCTGGTTTCTGACCACCACGACCAGGACGATCGACCCGGCGCGATCCATTTCGTATCACGAATACGCGAGGGCGCTGCCAGATGGGTGACAAGGTTCGACTCGACGACAGAGCCCAAACCCTTGCCCGTGATGACGAGGCGCCACGGCATCGTCCAGGGCAAGGTTGCACTCGGCAAGACGGGTGCAATCGCCTCGCCTTCAAGGGGATCCGGGAAGCGAATCTGGTACAACCCCCCCGGTGCGTTGGAGGCCAGTCGGGCACCCAGATAGTTGCGATCCAAACCCGCCTCGCTCAAGAGCGCCCAGCGCGCATCCCGACCTTCGCCTAGCCTAAAAAGCGCCGGGAAGCTCCAGCCGGCCTTCTTTCCCGACGACGTTCCGGCCGAAATCCCGACGCGCCAATGGTTCTCGTAGGCGGGGTGGTACTGATCCGCCTCATCGTGCTCGGTCATGTAAGCGGTGGCGCTTGTAGGCACGCGAAATCCGGTTGCTTCACCGGTGATTTGAAACAACCCGGGTTTGGTGTCGACAAACCGATATCGAACCGCAGCACCCTCGTCGTAGGCGCGTAGATCAACCGCCAGTTTTTCGCCGTTGCGTCCCCGCACCACGAAGGTCCCCTCGGTCGCGGACACATCGTGCTCCAGTTTCTTGCCACTTTTAAGCGTGTATTTGTCGCGCACCGTTTTGCTGGCCCGCGACACGAATTCCAACCCATGAACGAAGTCTGCATCCGCCCGCATCAGGCCGAGCGGCGACCACGGCAAAACGAGCGTTCGTTCTGCACCCGCCCCTTGTTCAACCCTGTAATACAGTTTGCGCCCAGGTTCATACCCCGGGGTTCCCGCAAGGTCCGCCAGCATGACGGCCGCGTGGACCGACTTGTTTGGGGAATCAATCGCCATCACAGCTGAATTCTTGCCCAGTTTGTCAAACGCAACCTCGCCGACCTGGCGAACGATGCGCAACACGCGATCGCCCGGGCCCGCGGGAACGGCGATCGTTGCAAGGCCTCCTGCGTGCGGCAGAGCCGTACGCGCGAGACTGCGTCCCTCGACGGCGTCAAACCACTCGGCGACATAGCTGCCGAAAGGCATTTCAAGCAAAATTGGCGCGGGTTTCTGCGTGTTATTCGCGGGTAAATAGGGCGACTGTGACGTGGCCTCGGGGCCGAAATACAGGGCATAGGCACGACCGGGAGCAGAACGCGCCCTGGCCCCCGACGGGGCACCACCCTTGATAAAGCCCTCACCCGGCTGCATTGCAAGCAGGTCATCGCCAAAGCCATTCATCGTGCGCAACAAGAATCCAAGCTGTGCACGCAACGCGCGACTGCCGCCGCCCGGTGCTTTTTGAATCGCGTTGCCCTGCTCCTGCTTTACCGCGAAGCTGTAGTCGAGATTGTTGAACAGACCCCCGCCTGCGAGGATGAATTGCCAGGCCTGAGCGCGGTAAGTCGCATCCGCACTGCCGTCAAAGCCTGATTCGTCAAACGAAATCACCCGGGCGATGTGCGCGTTCTCGGCAACCGCCATGGGAGGCGTTGCGTAGTGAAAGTGAAAAACCGAGACGGCCGGATCGGGTGAAGGTATAACCGCCGTACGGTTGGAGATATTTTGCGCAATGAGCGGCGCGGGTCCGTCGCCCGCGGCTCTGCGGATCGCAGTCGCCATGCGCTTTTGCCATGCCAACGAGGCTTCGTTTGAGCGCGTTGCATTGCCAGAATGTTCGGGCATGTCTGCCCAGGGCTCATTTTGCAGCTCAAAAAGCACGTTGTCGAACTTCGAGAGCGACGAAACGAGCTTCGCCACCAAACGTTCTTGATGCGGCAAGATATCGCCGTTGTCGAGGCTGTGCACCTTCTTGTAGTTGGTGAGCTTGCCAACACCATTGACGTTGTTGTTCACGTAAAGTGGTGATGCCGTCCAGCCCTTCTCGCCGTACAGCGCGGAGAATAAGGTCATCTCGACCACGATCCCTCGATCGCTCGCCTTCTGGACGAAGTCGTTTAGACGATCGAAATAGGCGGGATCCCACTTATTGAGATCAAACTTGTTGCCGCCATTGGCGTACCCCGGCCGATCGCTGCGCGCCCATGGAGCAAGGAACCGTCCTACAGCAGGCGCCAGCGTGTTGTGCTCAATGCCGAACGCACCCGGCAACTCGACGTAGGCGCCCGAAAAAATGCGCGTGTAGTTGAGACCATGTGCCTTGAGTTCGTCGAGATAGACCGCGTAGTCGAAGTCGAGATTCAAAACCGACCCGTAGTGCTCGGCCGAGGTCACGAGCAAGGTTGCCTTGCCCCGAAACTCAAACACCTTCGGATTGGACGGCGCGAGACGCAGGCGCCCTTCCGCGGCGGATGCGACGCTCGCCGCACCGGATAAAAGAAACATCAACAGAGACAACCGGCGCAAGGCGCCACGAATACGCGGGATCATGAGCGGCAATTTCACCGAATTGCCCCCGAACCGCAACCGCCGGCCACGCATCCGGCCATTTTCCTGCAGCCTCGACCGGTCTTTGCGCTAGCGTAGCGGTCCGGACCGTGAACAACCTCACAACCCAGGCCCGCTCGTCCATCCGCCGCTACCTACCCGCGATTGCGGGAGCGTGTGTATTGATACCGCACGCACTCTATTTCGATTTTCTGACCGACGACGCGTACATATCGTTCCGCTATGCCCGCAACCTCGCCGAACACGGCGAGTTGGTCTTCAACTTGGGCGAACGGGTCGAGGGTTACACAAACTTCCTCTGGACCGTCATGATCGCTTTGGCGATGAAACTGGGCGTCGGACCCGAGATTTCGTCGCGCGTGCTTGGTGTCGTTTTTGGGGTGGGCGGCCTCGCCGTCGTGACACGTTTGTCCCTGCGCCTCGACAATGAAGAGCCGCGAGCTGCCCATTTCATCGCACCTGTGGCGCTTGCCGCGACCAGCGCCTACGCCTGTTGGACAACGGGCGGACTTGAAACCCAGCTTTTCACCTTCCTCTTTCTTCTCGGCGCCGAACGCTATTTGCACGAGACGCTGCGATTCGCGGGTTTCCAAAGCGCTGTCTTCTTCGGGCTCGCCTCCCTCACGCGACCCGAAGGTCCGATGTTTTTTTGTCTGGCAGCGGCTTTTCGCTTTGGTCACAATCTGTTTTCGCAAAAACGGTTGCGACCGAACCGCGATGAATGGCTATGGCTTGCCATCTTCACCGCCATCTTCGCCCCGTACATGCTGTGGCGAATTTCGTACTACGGTCACCCCTTCCCGAACACCTACTACGTCAAGGCGTCCGGAAACGCGACAGGCTCGCTCAGGATGGGTCTTTATTACCTACGTCGATTCGCCGAAGACCACACGCTTTGGTTCTGGGTGCCCTTCATTTTCGCAGGTTGGCCGCGCGCTGGAAACACGCACCGGCGCATGCTCTTTGAATGGTCGTTGATCGTGACCGTGGTGTTCTGTCTTTACGTCGCCAAGGTCGGCGGCGATTTCATGGGCCTATACCGTTTCGTGCTACCACTCATTCCGCTGGGCGCGATACTGGTTCAAGAGGCCGCCCGCAATCTCGCAACCCGTTTGACGAATGTGGTACCGAAGGCCGCACTTGCCGTTGCGGGCCTCGCCCTTTTTGCAGGACACGCCATCGGCAGCCTGCACACGTCGCATCAGGCTGCCACTCTCATCGGCGCGGACAACGGCATCGACACGCCCGGCTATCTCAAATTCTATGCCGACGAACGCGTTCCCATTGGTCGTTGGTTCGGACAACATGCCCGGCCCGACGATCTCATGACCCTCGGCGGTGCGGGGGTCATAGCGTATTACTCCATGATTCCGGGGTACGATGTGTTTGGTCTTGTCGACGAGACGATTGCACACGATGCAACCATGACGCAGGGCTCGCGACCGGGTCACCAGAAGTGGGGCAGCGACACCTACATGGTTTCGCGACGACCAACCCTCATCACGCACTACTATCGTATCCACGAAACCTACACGCCCGATCCCGAATACTGGCGCAGCCTCGGTTACGAATGGGTCACCGCGACGATTCCCGGTTTGACCGATCCGCCGCTTTACTCGTTCTTAAAGCGCGTGGATCGGCGCTTCGGACCACTGCCTGCCTCAGCCGACCGCAATCCCGAGCGCCCCTAGTTGTCTGTCCACCTGCGCGGCCCAACCGCGATTGGCGGCAGGGCTTGCGGGACTCGGATGCAGGATGGTGGCGACCCGGGGCGCACGGGCGACGCCCTGCAACGCGGCCTCGGCACGCTTTTGCGCGAAGGCACCGACACCTATCACCCACTGGGGTTGCAAATGCGCAACCAGCGCCCGCAGCGATTCGTCACACGCGGCTTCAATCACGGCGCGCGTTGCAGCCGGCAACTTGTCGGGGGTGAGATTGCGGCCCCCTTCGTCCATGAAACAAAGTGGACAGTAGTTGTGCACGAAAAAGCGCTCGAAAAAACGTTCAGCCGTGCCAAAGCGATCGCAAGCCCAGCCCCAAAGGCGGCTGCCACTGACCTCCGAGCGCTTGCAATCAAAGCCCTGTACGGGCCGCCTGGGATGCACCTGTGCGGGTTGTTTCACCGCCCCCGTCACACCGATAAAATCGCGCACCATGGCGACCTCCCCGAACGGCACGCCGGTTTGCGCCATGCCAAATGGCCCCGGATTCATGCCAACCAGGATCACCTCGCGCGGTGCCTCGCCCCATCGTTCAAGATAACGTTCGTGCGGCTGTGCTGCGTATTGCGTCGGATCGTATACCACGGACACCGGTGGCTCGAACGTGATCGTTCGCAAGGTACGCGACAGCTTGCGACTGTTCGCTACAAGGGCGTTCAACGCTGACCCTGCATCAGGGACAGGCTTTCAGATCGGTAATCCAGGCATCGACAAGCGCAACACCGTTGGGATCGACGACCACCGAGCCAATCTTTGGCATCCGGAAAAAATTGAGCGCGCGCATGCGCAACGATACAAGCGACAGTCCGGGATTTTCAGGCACGAGTCTAAGGGCACCGTTGACCAAGGCGTTCCCACGTTCGGGCGTAACGTTACACAGGTTCATGCCAGCAAACGTCGTGTCAAAACGAAAATCCATCGTGGCAAAGGGACCCCCGGGGCGATGGCACATGGCGCAGTTCGAATGCAGATACGAACGGGTTCGTGTCTCTACTGTGCCCGCAGTGCCCGAGGGCAAGGGGTAGGGTGCCAGCAGTGGACGCATCAGTTTTTCTTTAAAAACCCCGATCTTCTCGAGTGTAATCAACTGAGCACTCGTGATCCCCGACGGGTATTTGTAATCAGTGTTGAGCTGGCGCAATTCAACACCGAGCGAGAAACCCGAGGCCTCGGTGTGGCATTGAATACACATCCCGCGATCCGGATACACCCACGTTTGCATCTGGCCTGCGGCGTTGGGCAGATCCTTGCGAACGCCACCCACAGTATCGGGCACGATGTCGGCATCCGATCCATCCGCACGCCATTCGTACGAGTAACCCTGCCATACGCGATCCGAAAGGCGGATAAACAACCGGGTTTCATGGAGCTTGCCAGCAAAGGCAAAAGTCTTCACAAGCACCGTTCCCACCGGCATGTCCAGCTTGCCATCGGTCTCGGGCGTACCGCCTTCATTAACGGGCTTGCAGAGTTCCGGCGTGCGTCGACAATCTTTGACGCCGATTTTCTCGCCTTCGGGCAGCGCGAAGTAGCGCGCTTTCTCGGCACCGTCAGACCAAAGCGGCGATGAAACGTCATACGGTATCAACATGGGACCCGGCTTGCGCGGATCTTTTGGATCAAAACATCCAGTCAAGCTCAGCCTCAAAGGAGGCAAGTCGCGATCTTCAAACGGTTTGCAGGTCAGATTGACCGGGCGTGTCTGAAGGCCCAACACCGGCTCCGGTGCGACATCGGGTGCAGGAGGCTTCGCATCGACAACGAAGGCGTCCGGCCCCGCGTCGCGTTGTGTTGCGATTGTCCCGCCCGTGCCGCCATTCTGAGTGCCCCCGGTTCCCCCGGTGGTCCCCGTCTCGTTGCCGGACCCACCGGAGCCCGACATGTCGACCGCCGCGTCGGGAGAATCCGAGTCGCCCCCATCCGCACAACCGACAAGGAGGACCGCGGCAATGAACGACACTCCGCGCCAATGGTGTCGGAGGAATGGGAATCTATGTTCTGGTGTCACGGTGGCGTATATTAACGCTCCTTACCCCAAGGAGTCGACGATGTTGAAGTTCGCCTGTGCCCTCGGAACCCTTTCGCTGTTGTTCTCCACCCCGGGGGCATTTGCTCAGCCCGCGGACCCCAATGTTGCCGCGAATTTCGACTTTGCCAACAACTGGGTGCGCGATCTGTCACAGCCCACTGACATCGCATTTCTGGCGGAT
>JAYUPZ010000400.1:0-7351 GCA_043759805.1 Myxococcales bacterium
GATCTCTGCGCCCGCAAGCTCGTGGCAAAGCGTGGTTTTGCCGGCCCGACGTACGCCGCTGAGCCAGCACAGAGGGGCTTTCTCGAAGGAGTTTCGGATGGAATCGAGCCAAATAGGACGCGAAAACATTAGTCATTATTACACGAGGTCCGACTAAATGTAAAAACCAGTTACAGTGTAACTCGAACCAGGGCGAAACGCAACGCGACGCGTTTACTTGAGCGCTGCTCGATTTCTGCCGAATCCTGTTGTCTGAATGTTTGCCGCCGGTGACGAAATTGCGGGGCTAGATAGGTCGTATCGCGTCCTTGCGGTGCAGGGCATGGGATCGTCCGGGGTCACGTACCGCGTCGTCGATTCGAAGACCGGCGAGAAGGCGATCATCAAGGCCATCGATTTGCGAGGGCTCTCAGAATGGAAAGTGCTTGAGCTCTTCGAGCGCGAGGCAGCCACGCTTCGGCGAATCGACCACCCGGGCATCCCACGCTACCTTTCTTCGTTCATCCTGGACGGCGGACGGGCCGTTGCCCGTGCGGAAGACGTACGGGGTCAGCCCACCTTCATGCTGGTTCAGCAGTACATCGCGGGCGACTCTCTTGCCTCGCGGTTGAAAACGAGTGGATCGATTCCATCGGCGGCTGTGACACGCTTGCTTGAATCCTTGCTTTCGCTTGCCGAATATTTGCATGGCCTGTCCCCACCCATCGTTCACCGCGACATCAAACCCGGCAATATCATTCTTGACGAGACCGACGAGCCGCACCTGGTGGACTTTGGTTCGGTTCGAGATTGTTTGCGTTCCGATAGCAGCGTCGGATCCACCACGGCGGGAACGTTTGGATACATGCCCGCCGAGCAAATGATGAATACAGCGAGACCTGCATCGGATCTCTACGCTATAGCGATGACCGTCGTGGTTGCTGCGACAGGCACCGAGCCCAACGCCTTGCCGATGAATGAACGAACGGGAAAGATTCGGCTGGAGAAACTGCCCTTGCCGCGGGCACTGGTTCCTGCACTCGACGGCATGCTCGAACCGATCGTTGGCAACCGTCTGCAGTCCGTCGCCGATGTTCGCAAAGTGTTAGAGCGTCGTGGCGTCGCCCGACCTCGCCCCCGGGTGATAGCAATCGGTGCTGCGATTGCCTATGCGGGTTTTTGGGCTCTCAGGCTGGTGTCCGCAAACGATCTTGAGGATTTGTCGCCGGGTGTCACGGTGCAAGGTGAGTTAAGACAGGTGTCAACTGCGGTTGCACCTCCGTTGGATTGGTTTTCACGAGTCAGACCGCACTGCAATGCAATCGAAGCCGAGGTGACGTTGCGGGCGGATCCCGCACCGGCCACCACCGCGGGGCAAGCCGATGCCGCCGCTTGTTACGCCCTCGCCGGGAAGATTGCACTGGCCAAGCGGACGCTCGACGCCCTCGCCGAAGACCAGCGGATGACCGCCACCAATCAGGTCTTCAACATCGTTCATCCCGTGGCCGATCAGGGTGACGATGCCGCGACCGGGCCCATCATGCGCCTCGTCCTCGACTACACGCCCGAGAATTTCATGGCGCTTTATCACGCCGGAATGGCCGAGTATCAAAGCGGCGATGTCGTCTCTGCAAAGAAGCACCTCGTGCGATTTCTTGAAATCTACCGCGCGGGCGATGGTTGGGTACAATCGGCAGAACGGGTGTTGAAAGAAATCGAGAAACCGTCGCACAAAAACTGCGATGCGCCCTTGCTCGTTGATCCCGAAGGTCACGCTGTGCGCCCACCCGAATGTGAATGAGGGACGCTGTTTAGATCAGCAACTTTTGCACGCGTTCCAGCAAGTGCTCGGGCGAAAACGGCTTCACTAGCAAATTCAGTTCCGGGTCAAATTCGTTTTGCTGCGAGTTCGACAGATCTGCGTATCCGGTAATGAACAGAACGCGCAGTTCGGGTTGCTTCGTTCGCAACATGCTAGCAACTTCGGACCCGCGCATGCCGGGCATGATGACATCGGTGATGAGAAGGTCGATGGGTGTCTTTGCGCCCGCGTGCACGGCGACGGCCTCGTTCCCGTTTGGTGCCGATAGAACGCGATAACCGTTCTTCTTGAGAATGCGCTCGACCAGCGTGCGAACCATCGGATCGTCTTCAATGAGTAAGATGTTTCCAACGCCAGGCGCAGCCAAGTTCAGCCCGTTTTCAGGGGACGCAAGCACCGGCACGCCTGCAGCACGGGGCAAATACACGGTGAAGATTGTCCCTTGCCCCTCGGTGCTCTGAACCGTGATGAAGCCACGTGCCTGTTTGACAATGCCGTAGCAGATCGAAAGCCCGAGCCCGGTTCCGCCCCCCACGGGTTTTGTGGTGAAAAAAGGCTCAAAGGCTCGCGACATGATCTCCGCTGACATGCCCAGTCCGTTGTCCTCCACGGTGACGGCGACATATTCACCACGGGCCGCGCCGGGATGGGCCTCCGCGAGTTCAGCGTCCACGCAGCGGTTGTGGGTGCCGATGATGAGCTCGCCACCTTTCGGCATGGCATCGCGTGCGTTGATCGCCAGGTTGACAATGATCTGTTCCAGTTCGCCGGGATCGATCAATACCGAGCCCGTGTCGGGTGCCCTTTCTCGGCGCATCTTGATTTGTTCCCCAATCGTTCGTTGCAAAAGTTTCTCGACACCATCGGTCAAGAGCGCCACCTCGACGATTCGAGGAGCGACGACTTGTTTGCGCGCGAAGGTGAGGACGTGATGCGTGAGGGCCGCGCCCCGTTGGGCAGCCTCGCAGATCTGCTTGAGATCGTCAGCGAGGGCCGAGTCACGTGGCACGTTCATCAATGCCAGTTGTGCATTGCCCAGAATCGTGGTGAGCAAGTTGTTAAAGTCGTGCGCCATGCCACCCGCAAGTTGTCCTATGCCTTCCATTTTCTGAGCATGGGCAAGCTGAGCGGCTAGCGCGCGTCGTTCGGTCACATCGTCAAGCGTGACCACCGCGCCTCGCAACACACCGTCGGCCCTATACAGCGGTACCACGGTGACCAAATACCAGCGCAGCCCAATGGGAGTGGGAATGCCCAGGGGAAAGTCTCTGACTTGACGTCGCTCGCGAAGCGCCGTGGGTACGGGCAGTTCGTCATACGAAAGTACACGGTTCTGCTCGTCAATCAGGTTCCAAAACGGATCCGCGGCAAGTTGTCCCATGACTTCTGCCATCGTTCGGCCGGCCAGCGCTGCCGCGTTGGCGTACAGGATTCGTCCGTTCTCATCTACAAGTAAGACGCCAGCTGCCGTGTGACGCAGGATCTCATCCAGCCGATCGTCCGATTTTTCGCTTGTCTGCGTAGTGGGCGTCATGAGGCTTTCGATGATGCCTCATGATCGCACGAAGGAAAAGGGAACCGCTCAGGGCGTAGCGCCCGCATCGCCTGTCAATCCAGTCCCACCGTCCGGTCTTGCTTGCTCACACGCAAGCCACAGGCCAAGCCTGGTCCGTTCTTCTGTGGTGGGAAATGGAGCAGAGGGAGGCATCTCGTCGTTGACACCATTCGGACCAGCGGCGACATGCTGGTCGACGTGATCCATCACGGCGAGGACGCCTTCTCGTGAATCGAAATCATGCCCCTTCGCTGCGCCGTTGCGCACGGATCCACGCAGGGTACTGCTGTGGCACCGGATGCAGTAATTCGTCATGAAGGCCCGACCGAAGTTTTCGTAGTTGGGTGGGTTGGCAACCGGGCAGGTGGCCCCGCTCAAAACGCCTTCATGCTCGTGCGGGTGCTCGTGCTCGTGGCACCCGGCGCCAAGCGTAAACAACGCCATCGATAAAATTGACGCCACAAATGGAGTTTTGAGAGTCATCGGTATCGGGTGCTACCACGGGGTGCATCGGTTGCAATCAAACTGCCTGCGGTCATTTGTCGCAGCGGCGCTGCTCTCTACCTCGTTCAGGCCCGCGCGCTGTCGTCCGCGTGGTGAAACGGTGCGAGTACGGTGAACCAAATCGAGGGCACGGCGGCCAGCAACACGATCACAAAATACGTTTGGTAGCCGACGGCGGTTTGCAAGTAGCCGCTGACAAGTCCCGTCAATGTCATGCAAAGGCTGAGGCCGAGGCCTGTCGCAAACGCGTAATGCGCGGTTTTGTACGGGCCGGGTGCAATTTGTTGCATCATGTAGATCATGTGGCCCACGGCGCCAAACCCCCATCCGAGCTTTTCGATAAAGAAGATGGCCCCAACGATCGTGAGACTTTCAGGTCGCGCCCAGCCGAGATAAAGAAAGGTCGCGTTCGGCACGTTCAATGCCAGACACAGGAACAGCAATGATTTCTTGAGCCCGCGTTGTGATACGAACCAACCTCCGAGGATTGATCCGCCGATAAATGCTGTGGTACCAATGATCCCGTTGAGTAAGCCGAGCTGACTGTTGTTCAGTCCAAGTCCGCCCTTGTCCTGCGCATCGAGCAAGAACAGCGGCGCTATCTTGTCGAGTAGACCGAGTCCGAAACGATAAAAGAAGGCGAAGGCAATCAACTTCCAAACATCTCTCTTCTGGAAGAAAGTGGCGAACACCTTGCCAAAGGTGGACACGGCATCGGCCCGCGAACGTGGGGCATCGTCTGCTTTTGCGCCCCTCGGCAGCGCGGCAGAGTGCCACAGCGACAATGCACCGAGCAATACCGCCAAGCCTATGAATACGCCAAACCACGCGGACGCGTAGCTTGTTGGATCGGGCCTGGTTCCGCCTTTCGTTTCGCCGGCGAGGTGACCGACGAGTAGTACCAGAAAGCCGTTTGCGAGAATCGGTCCGATGCTCCAGCTCATGCTCTGGATGCCTGCGAATGAGGCCTGTCGTTTGGAATCTAGGCTCGTGACGTAGACACCGTCCGACGCGATGTCCTGGGTTGCGCCTGCGACGGCGGCCACCATCAAAAGCGTGACCACCGGCAGCACGAAAGTGGGTAGTTTCAGTGCAAACGCAAGACCGAGGAAGATAAGTGCCAGCACCGCCTGCATCAGCACGACCCAGAATTTTTTTGTCTGAAACAATTCCAGGAGGGGCGCCCAGAAGGGCTTGAAGGTGAAGGCGAGGCCCGTGAGGCTGGAGTACGCAGCGGCCTTCTCGTTGCTGAGGCCGAGGTTGGCAAACAGGATGTTGGAAGCCGTCGACACCATGATGTACACGGTACCCATTGCGAAATAGCTGCTCGGTACCCAGAGCGCCGGATGCTTGGTGGCCACGGTTTTACAACGTCGCGGACCCTCGATGTGGGCAAGTCAGCGCCGACAATAAATCCGAAAATCGTCGATTCCTCCCCGACCACTCCACTCGTGGCGATCGCAAAAGGACTTGCGATCGAGTGATACGTATTGACGATATTACTTTTCCCTGCGTCACGAGCAGCCAAGGCACGAAAACCAGCAAAACGCGACGCAACCCGGACATTCTTGTCAGCTTGCACTTGCGAATTTGCATGAGGCGCCGTGTTTTGTTGATCTACCCATACAAACGTGGCAAATCCGAATGATGCGGACCGTTCTTGCGTTGGGAATCCTGATTGCTCCACTGGCCGTCGTCGGTTGTGATAACGGCAGCGACGCACCGTCCTGCTCCGACAAGCCGGGTGAAATCTGCACCTGGGCAGGAACCGGTGAAGCGGGCTTCGATGGTGACGGTCATTCGCTGGCAAAGTCGACCTTCTACTGGCCTATCGACGTGACCTTCACCGCAACGGGTGGCTACATCGTCGACTGGAACAACCACCGTGTACGACAGATCCTGGCGGACAATACGCTCAAGACGATTTTCGGAACCGACTGTGTCGGCGACGGTCCATCTCGTACCTGCAATCCGGAAAGGCCCCCCGGGATCTCTGACCTGATGCCGCCGGGCGCACCCGCGACGGAAATTGATTTGAACCATCCCTCGCAATTCGTTCCGATGCCCGATGGCAAGTTCATCCTGGTTTCGTGGCACAACCACAAACTGCGTCAGTTCGATCCCGCGACGGGGTTGGCATACGTGATGTGCGGCGGTGCACCGGGTTATGCCGGTGATGGCGGCCCGATGTTGAAGGCCAAGCTCGATCAGCCTCAAACCGTCGTCCTGCGTCCGGATGGCGGCATGTACATCCTGGATCAGCGAAACCACGTGATTCGAGCCGTCGATGCAGCAGGCATCATGTCGACGGTGGCGTTCACTGCAAAAACAAAGGGCTTTGCCGGTGATGGCGGACCACCGCTTGCCGCAATGATGGCGCAACCGGACGGCTCGAATCCCCAGCCTGGCGGAGGACTGGCGCTGGATGCGATGGGCAGGCTCTATGTGTCGGACGTTTTAAATCACCGTGTGCGGCGAATCGATTTTGCGGCCAATCGCGTGGACACCGTGGTTGGCAACGGGATGGCTGGCTTTGCGGGTGACGGAGGTCCCGGGATTGCGGCATCACTCAACAACCCACGCAAGCTGGCGGTGGGTCCTGATGGGCGCTTATACATCGGTGATGAAATGAACCATCGGATTCGCGCCTTTGATCCCACCACCGGGATTGTGACGACCGTTGTGGGCAATGGCGTCGCGTCCTTTGCAGGTGACGGCGGTCCTGCCACCCTGGCCAGCGTGCAACGGCCTGCCGGCGTCGCATTTGCCAATGGCTACATGTTCGTGCTGGATACTTACAATCACCGCATTCGGAGGATTCGCCTGTGAAAATCTCTAATCGTATGACGTTTGTGGTGGGCGCAATGGCGTCACTTCTCGCCGCCTCGGGTTGCGGTGACCCCGCGGTTTGTGGCGGATCGGGCGTGATCTGCACGGCCATGGGTACGGGGACCCCCGGCCTCGGAAAGGATGGTGTTGCGCCCGAGAACGAACGTCTCTACCTGCCGCAGGATATGAGCCAGGGCCCCGATGGCAATCTCTACGTTCTCGACTGGAATAACCATCGCGTTCGCACGGTGAAGGACGGCAAGGTTGTTACCGTGGCTGGAACGGGTTCGCTTGGCGATGCGCCCGACGGCCTGGCACTGGCGGCTTCGTTAAATCATCCCACGCACCTGACCTTTTCCCCAACCGGGAAAATGATCATGTCGGCCTGGCACAACTCGAAGGTGATGGAGATTGATCTCGCTGCTGGCACGATTCGAAACCTGTGTGGTACGGGTGGTCGTGCTTATGGTGGAGACGGCGGCGCCGCGCTCACGGCCGTACTCGATCTGCCGGTGGCGACGGTATTCGACTCCACCGGACGCATGCTGATCATGGATCAGGGCAATCAACGTGTGCGACGCATCGATGCAGCCGGAATCATTGATACGATTGTCGGCCCGCCGAAGACCTATGTTCACGTGCCCCCCGGATTTACGCGCGCT
>JAYUPZ010000401.1:0-3498 GCA_043759805.1 Myxococcales bacterium
TGTTGGGCGGCAACATCCCGGTTGAACTGACCTGATCGAAGAGATCCTTGTAGAACGCCGTGGCGTCGAATTTAAGATGTTCTCGCGGCCGGTACTCCATTCCGACAGAGTAATGCCCCGCGAATTCTTGTTTGAGTTCGGGATTTCCGAACCCATCGTCGGTTTCATCCGGTTGAGGTTCCTGCACGAACAAGCTGATGCCGCCTTTGACCAAGAACTTCTCCGAGATCTGGTAGCGCGCGGTGAATCGAGGTGAGAAAAGCAGCACTTTGTTGCGTGAGAAATACTCAAGGCGCGCACCAGGGTACAGCTTGAGCCCCTTGGCTGCTGTGATCTCGCCCTCGGCAAAGAGGCCAGGAAACCAGGCATTTCGATTCGTGAATTTAGTGGCAAACGAATTGTCGAAGTCCGGCGGCCCATCGATCATCGGCTCGCCTTCCTTGGGCGGCGGTGGAAGGCGGATGTCACCGTCGACCGATCGATAGGCCGAATCGGACCCGACTCGCAGGGTAAGCCATTCGTTGACGACGAACTCTGCGGTATCGCGAAGCTGGAACTGTTCCCATTGCAGTTTGAAAAACAGATCGCCCGCGTTGAAGTCAAAGTTGTCTTGACCCACCGAAAGTCGAAGGTGATTTGAGAATTTTGGCCCAGGGACATATTTGTCGGAGATGATGATGCGTTCAAATGTGTTTGAAACCGACAGGCGTCCAGTGGTCAGGCTGAAATCCGCTTCACCCGGGCTTTCAAACAACAGAGTCAGTTTGTCGTCCGACGCGAACATGAACAGGCGGAGCTCATGTTCCTGGGTCGGGCGAAAGGTCCCCAAAATCTGGTAGTCGAAATAACGAGGCGCCCTGATCAAATTGACAGGTGCATCTGAAGGGACGACGGCATTGAGGATCGCGTCGATGTAGCTGCGTCGACCGGCGAGCGCGAGGGAGGCCTTGTCGCCGATCGGAATTTCCAGGTAGAGCCCGGTGTCCAAGATGCTTACATCCGCATAGCCGCCGATTTTTTTCGGCTTCGGATGTTTGGTTCGTACGTCGATGATGCCGCCGATTGCGCGTCCGAATTCGGGGCCAAAGTTGCCCGGGTAGTAGTCGATACCGTCCAGCATGCCTATGGGCAGAACGCTTCGCAGACCGACGAAGTGGTAGATCGCAGGAACCTCGATGCCATCGACGAAGAACTTTGAGTCCTCGGGGGCCGAACCGCGAATGATGACTTGACCGCTGAATGTCGGGGCTCTTGCGACGCCGGCGAAGTTTTGGATGACGGCCAGGGGATCGCCTGCGGTGCCCGGTACCTTGTCAATCTCCTTGGCACTGATGACGGTTCGGCTGACTTCTTTGCGAGGGCGTTCCGCTGTGACAGTCACGTCATACGGATTGTAGGATGCCTGTTCGACGTAGTAGCTGACCGATGTTGCCTCGCCGACGGCGACGCTTTCGGTGGTACGAAACGGGAAGTAGCCGGGTTGCTCAATGAGTACTTTCCAGTCGCCAGGTTCGAGATCAAAGAACTCAAACTTGCCCTCGGCGTTGCTGTTGGCCTCGTAACCAACTGTTTTGCCATCGATCTCGCGAAACACCGTGACGTTGAATCCGGAAAGTTTCAGTCGCGTTCCCCGTTCGAGCAGCGTTCCAGAAAAGTTGACGACCGGTTCCCTCTTCGGGGCGGCCGCGGCGACGGGTGGACCTGGCCCGGTACTTTCCGTTGGCGGCGGCGCTGGTTCTGGGACCAACACCTTTTGCAGGAATCGGTATCGGTAGCCGATTTGCACCGCGACGGGCATCCCATTGATTTCGGCTGGCTCGAAAACAAACCCATTGGCTGCCACCATCGCGGCTTCCTCGAACCCCATATCCGGAAAGGCAGACGGTTCTGCGATCCCCACCTGCGTGACCTTGCCCTGTGCATCGATATCGAGCAAAAGTGTCACATCGGCTTCGATCTTCTTGTCGAATGCTTCCTTGGGATACTCGGCATCGACGAAGACGATCTGCTTTGGAACCTTGGACAGCTGCGTCGCCTGAACTTCTTCGCGCTTCGCATCGTCTTTGACCGGCGCACCTACGCCATCCGGTTGAGCACTTGCGGTGCCCGACAGCAATAACAACAGAGCCAATACGGAGGCACGAATTTTCATTCTTCATCCTCCGGTACAACGCGCAAATTGGCTGTGGCGACACGCCAGCTTACGCCGCCTCGATTGTCGCGAACGACCGCGTAAATCCGGGATGCGTTTGGCGCATAGTCCTGCGGGCTTTCGGGTCGCCATTCGTTTTCGAGAAAGCGTTCAATCTTGCTTTCACCGGGCAGGTAGCTGCTGATTTGGTGACGTGCGTCGCCTGTTTCAAAAAACCAGGTGATGTAAAGACGTTCATTTGAGGGAAGCGGATTTCCGCGCGCATCTTTGTCGATGTAGGGCTGCGATTGATCGGCGAAAACCGCAACACGGATCGTATTGTTCCGTTGGCGTCGCAACGTGGCAGCGGTCCCGTCTGTCATATCGACGATCTTGGTCGGAGCTTCGGTCTTCGGGTCCGAACCGGGGGGACGCGGCAAGACTTCGGTTGCCGATATACCGGACACAACGGGATTCAAATTGGGTGCTGTTTCGGATTCCAACCGGAGGTTCAAGGTGCGCACAGATTCAATCGTTGCACTGCCGTCGGGCAAGCGCACCACGAGGCGTATTTGAACCGGGAATCCTTGGTCGCAGTTCAGGAGAGCTCGGCCGCCCGGCGTGGCCGGTGCGCAAAATGGCGCAACCCAAGCAGGGGGAATGGTGTGGGGAAACACGGCGGTCGGTTGCGTGCCAAGATTGTACGGAGGCAATATAGAAGGATCAGCACCCGCTGCCTGAATCTGTTGCGCAAGTTGCGCTTCGGTAAGCTGGCAGGGGTATCCATCGTTGGCGGTCCCGACGAGCGGACACCACGACCACGCAAAGGTGGGTGCGGGCGTTCCCTCGGGAATGAAAACGAGAGGCGTCAGGGTCGTGCTCTCGCCCGGAATGGGTGCAACCGGATTCGACTGGATAGCCATGACCCGAAGTTCCTGAAGTCGCAGGTAAGGGTCGAAGTCTGGCGCGCAGCCGAGCGACATGACGACGATGCACATTCCGGACAGGACAAGTTGAGGATATGGTTTCATTGGTCTTCAAGCCTGAATTTGATGTCGAATGAAATGCTGGTGGCGACGGGAACGCCGTTGCGGGTAGCGGGCTCAAACTCTAGAGTTCTCGCAAAGGTTCGTGCGGATTCCTCGAACTCGGGATAGAGGATTTTGCCGACGACTTTGACGGAGGTGACTTTTCCGTTGGCGTTGATACCAACGATAACGCTGACAGTGCCCTCGATACCCTGCGCTTTCAGTGTTTCCGGGTAGGGTGGTTTCGCATCTGGATTTTTGCGTTTCGCAGCTCCGAACTGAACGCCGATGGTTGGTATCTTCGATGCAACACGGTTGGGTTCGGCGGGGGAGGGATCG
>JAYUPZ010000402.1:0-1522 GCA_043759805.1 Myxococcales bacterium
GCTGAGCGCGAGCGGCCTGCCAGTCGGTCCGGTAACTTTCGTCGCCGAGGCCTTTGCCAACCAATGCGCGGGGGTACCGCCCACCGCCCTGGCCACCTGGAAGAGCTATCCCATCGTCCACACCCTCGTGAAGGGGACAACCGCGGTGCTCAACATGATCCTGTTGCGCAATGGCGTGGCCGAGGTCGAATTCGATTTTGAATTTGCCCAGGAATGTACGGCCGGTGGGAGTTCCTGTGGTGCGAACGAGCTGTGTTTTGTGTTGCAATGTGGCGATACGGTTGGAGGTTGTCTGACCCGCCCGGAAACCTGCACCAATCATTACGCCCCGGTATGCGCCTGCAATGGTGCCACTTACGGAAATTCATGTGAGGCGGCGCGGGCCGGTCAATCGATTGCCCACGATGGAGCTTGCGCGTGTGGCGGGTCTCCAGCGGTCGCCTGTGGTGCCGGATTCTTCTGTCAATACGCCCCCGGCACCTGTGGCAATCCAGCACGGGCGGGCCGGTGCAGCGCGCCCGCCGTGGCGTGCCCAAAAATCTCTCAGCCCGTCTGCGGCTGCAACGCCCGAACCTACAATAACGAATGTGAAGCGACTGCAGCCGGCCAGTCGGTCGACCACGCCGGGGCGTGCATCCCGCAGGTCTGCGCCGGACCGAACAACATCCCGTGTGCCGACTTTGCGATGTCTTGCTTTTATGCAGACGGCATTTGCCCCAGTGCGGGGACCTTTGGAACCTGCAAGCTGCGGCCCCCAGCCTGTCCGATCGGCGTCGGGCAGGTTTGCGGTTGCAACGGGACCACCTATTCAACCGAATGTCGGGCCAGCGCGGTCGGGATCTCGCTCCGCTCGCGCGGCGCGTGTCCTGCAATGTGAGGCGCCCCATGAAGGCTTTCCTGGCATTTTTCGTAATGGCCTCTGCGGGGGTGGTGCAGATCTCGTGCGGCGACGATCACCAATCGGTGATTTTTCCCCCCACCGTTCTGGATGCGAACTTGTTGCCGGTTTGCGCCGCCAAGCGTATCAAGATCGTTTACACGGCGCCGGATACCCTTCGTTTGGGCGAGGAAACCCAGGTTGAAGCGCATGTGTTTGCCGATCCACCCCGAACCGACTACCGCGTTTCGTGGTCGCTCGTGAATGACGATGCGCACACGGCGCGCGGCAAGCTATCCGAGATGGAGAAGATGCAGGCGTGTCTACCCGGCTCGGCCTCATGCGTGAAATTCACGTGCACCGGCACCGGCGGCAAGGCCGTTGATGCCGGCACCGAAACGCCGGTGAGTGGCTTGTGGATCATGGCCAAATATGAAGATCCAACCTGTTTTGATACATCCCGCGTCCCGCTTCGCTGCGAGAAGCCCCTGCTGCCGTAAGCCCGTCGCGATTTCGGAACCAAGTCGTTGCACGCCTCGGTTCGCGGCAATGGCATAGCAAGCTGCCTCGTGTTCACGTTTACCGCGCCTTTTACCACTGGCTCCGCTCTACGCGGTGCGAGCATCGCATTGCTACTATTGTGGG
>JAYUPZ010000403.1:0-1520 GCA_043759805.1 Myxococcales bacterium
CTTCGGGGTCGACTCCGAGGAGGCGGGTCTTAATGGTGGTCTGACAAGAAACGCAATGCTCTTTTACCGCACACCTTCCGTGGGCACCGATCACCGCGGAACTCCAGCCGAGAGCGCCACCGTCAAGGGTGTCAACGAAATCGGCGGAATCGGAAAAGCGGTACTCAAGCGCAACGACAACTTCCCCTTCATTGGTTACACGGTTGGGGGCAGTACGACGGACTTTGGGCTCATGCCCTCCTACACAGGTTCGTGGTTTCCGGATGATGTCGACGTTCTTCCGAAGGGCCTCGAGTATTGGCCTGAGCCCGATCCGGCTGGGAACCGTTTTATGCGCCGTTATCGCCAGTGCAGCGCAAGTTCGATGTGCAACGCTTACTTGAACGGCTTTCAGTCGCTGGCGCAGGCGGTTTCATCGATGTACGGACCGTTCCTCAATCCCGAGCCTGATTTGGACGCCGAGGGCGGCTCCTGGATCGACGTGCCCAATGAAGACCGGTCCGATTGTGCCCCTAAAGACGATGTGTCGACGGCCAATGTGCGTTTACCGTGGGCTTTGGCCTGTAAAGGCGCAACGCCGATGGGAATGCCCGTACCTGGTCCGGTAACGGACGCCGGGCAAACCACGATCTATCCGCCTCCCATCGCGGTGGAGTGTGGCGGGATGGCTCCCGTCGATAATCCAAAACTTGTTCTCCCGGTAGGCAAGAAGGTCGTGAATCTTGGGCAGGGTTCGGGTATTCGCATTCCGGGCAACACAGAGCTCGGAACTGCGGACTATGGCGAGCCCGCTTTGTCGGTTTGCCCCGCGAACAAGAAGAACATTGCCTCGAACATGAAGGCACCCGCCGCTTCGTATTCTCGTGCAACCGGCAAGTTTGTCTGCGGCAAGGTACTGGAATGGTGGGATCCAAAACCCGCTGTGCCCGTAATGGGAAAAGTGTATGAGACCGCCCCGAAGGTCTGCACGGGCGCAACCGGTGGCAAAGACTATCACCGAATCGAACCCCGTTTTTGGAACTCGTTTTTGGATCTCGATGGCTCGCTCATGGGATCGGGCTCGAATTGGTTTGAGAACGGAAATCGCACCGCCATCAACGGCGGTCCCGCTGCCAACTGGACCGGGTCCCCACCTTACCGCGGACTCACCATGTCCATTTTTCACCCTGCTGAACTCTGGCTCATGGGTCTCATTCCGTACGCAAACCCAGCCAATCCCTTGGACGGTATTCCCTTGATTCGGGCCTACAATCTGACCTTCGACGATCTCATCGGTGAGACCGTACGTGCTGCTGGCAAGTTTTCGACCGAAGCAGGACCGCGAATGGGTTTGCCGCGACAAGGCTTAACCCCCGGTGCACAAAGCATGCTGGCCGAGTCCTCCGCCAAGTCGCGACCTTTTTCATTCGAGCAGTTGCTCGGCAAAGTACCCGCACGCACTCCGGATTTCGCAGTCGATCGCCACTTGATTCGTGTTCCGTGGATCGTCGTCACAAAGCCCGAGGAACGACTCCCCCGCG
>JAYUPZ010000404.1:0-7335 GCA_043759805.1 Myxococcales bacterium
CACAACGCGACGGTGCGAAGCTTCGCCAATGACGCCGTCGCCTTTCTTGTGGGTGTCGATAAGCCTCTGGGACCCGGCAAGGGCATGCAATTGCAAGGCTCGTGGATCGGTGGTCCAGTGAGTCGGCCCAATGCGATCTGGGTGGGCTTGCCGTCCGAACTTGCGGTTGACGCGGCACTCGCCCAAACCGTGACGGGTCGCCTTGCCGGCATCTTGGCGCGCACCGCGATGTCGGGCGGGACCCTCGACATTTGCACGGATGTGACGGGATCACAGCTCGCCTCGGCTTACCGGATGGCGATGGAGGTCATTGGTCGGGAATGGCGAACGGTTGAGGGGCCGCGTGGACGGCTCGACGCCAACGCGGGCACCGACGCCCAAAAAGAGCTCTTTGCCTCGGTCCGAGAAAACGGGTTTGTTCGAGCGTCTACCGGGTCCCTGCGTTCTGCCAGGGAGTTACTCGAAGAACCGGGCGTGGCCGCCACCGTTTTCTACCGCATGGCTCAGAACCGCTCGCTTTCGCAAAGCACCGGGCCCCAGTCGTTCTATGCACCTTTTGCGGGTCAACACATTCCGGCGGGGATGAATCCGGCCGTGGTGCTGGGCTCATTCCGCAACCTGCAAGCTAAGTTGCTTGTGCCCTGGATTCGAGCGGCGGCGGCAGGGAAAAAACCGCGCGACATTATCGACCTCATTGAACTTTACGTGCGGACCTTTCCGGGTGACAAACAGGAGATCTTGCGCGTCTTCCTCGTCACCACCTACGGCGCCACCGTCCTTCCGGGCGGCGTTTCAATGCGCGCTGAAGATGCCAGCACCACGCTCTCACAACTATCGACCCTCGCGCAGGAAGTCGCCGATGGCAAACGTGGCCTGAGGGATGCGATTTCACCGCCCACGGAGAACAAACCATGAACTCGCCCCTTGCTGGCAAACGCATTCTGGTAACGGGTGGAAATGGCTTTCTCGGAAGCTTCGTCTGCGAGAAACTGCGCGAACGCAAGGTCGCCGAAATCATCGCGCCCTACAGCAAGGACCACGATCTGGTCGATCGAAGTGCTACGCGAAAACTGCTTGCCGACACCAAACCAGACGTGGTTTTTCATCTGGCCGCGCGGGTGGGAGGAATCGGTGCAAACCAAAAAAATCCGGCGCGCTTCCTCTTCGAAAACGCGATGATGGCATTGCATCTGTTCGAGGAATGTCGTCTTGCCGGAATTGGCAAACTGGTTGCCGCTGGTACGATCTGTGCCTATCCCAAATTCGCGCCGATTCCATTTCGGGAAGAAGACATCTGGAATGGATACCCCGAGGAAACCAACGCGCCCTACGGCATCGCCAAAAAGATGATGCTGGTCCAATCCGAAGCGTACCGACAACAGTACGGTCTGAACAGCATCGTTTTGTTCCCGGTGAACCTCTACGGACCGCGCGATAACTTCGACCTTGAATCGTCTCACGTCATCCCGGCGCTGATTCGCAAGTGCGTCGATGCCCGTGATAAGGGGCTGCCCAGCATCACCATTTGGGGCGATGGAACACCGACTCGAGAATTTCTCTACGTCGAGGACGCCGCCCGTGGCCTTGTCATGGGCGCAGAAAGCTACGATTCTTCCGATGCCGTCAATCTCGGCAGCGGCGAGGAAATCGCCATCGCGGCGCTTGCCACCCTCATCGCAAACGCGACGGGATTTAAGGGCGAGTTCATCTGGGACACACAGCGGCCAAACGGGCAACCGCGCCGTCGCCTGGAGGTCTCACGCGCCCGGGAGCGATTCGGATTCGAGGCCAAAATTTCATTTGAAGAAGGCATCCGTCGCACCGTTTCGTACTACGAAACGGCCCGTTTAGAAGGGAAACTACAGTGAAACGCGCACTCATCACAGGAATCACGGGTCAAGACGGCTCGTACCTCAGCGAATTGCTGCTGGGGAAGGGCTACGAGGTGTACGGCATCGTCCGACGTTCAAGCTCGTTCAACACCGAGCGTCTCGACGATATGTACCAGGACCCGCAGGCGAGCGACTACCGATTGCGATTGATATACGGTGATCTCAGCGACGGCAGCTCGCTCATGCGAACCCTCGAGTCGATTCGACCAGACGAGATCTACAATTTGGGAGCGCAAAGCCATGTGCGCGTCAGCTTCGACGTGCCGGAATACACCGCCGACACGGTCGCCATGGGGACCCTTCGTTTGCTGGAGGCCTTTCGCGCTGTGGTGCCGAAGGCGCGCTTTTACCAGGCTTCTTCAAGCGAAATGTTCGGTGCCGCGAAACCGCCTCAAAACGAACAAACGCTATTCGTCCCACGCAGCCCTTACGCCTGCGCCAAGGTATTTGCCCATCAGCTTTGCCAAAACTATCGGGACGCTTACGGCTTGTTTATTTCTTGCGGCATTCTTTTTAACCATGAGAGTCCGCGCCGAGGTGTGCCATTCGTGACGCGCAAGATCACGCGAGCGGCAGCTCGAATCAAGCATGGACTCGATAAGAAGCTTTTTCTCGGCAACCTCGACGCCAAGCGCGACTGGGGGTTTGCCGGGGACTATGTCGAGGCGATGTGGAGAATGCTGAATCACACGACCCCCGATGACTTTGTGGTTGCAACCGGCGAGGCCTATTCGGTTCGCGATGCGCTTGATGTGGCATTCGAATGTGCCGGACTTGATTGGAAGGCCTACGTCGAGATCGATCCCCGTTACCTTCGACCAACCGAGGTAGACCACCTTTGCGGAGACGCCAGCAAGGCTAAACGAGAGCTCGATTGGACGCCCAAGGTTGGCTTCCGCGAGCTCATCGAGATGATGGTTCATTCTGACGAAGCCGACGTACGCGAAACCCTGACAGGCCGAGTTCCACGACAATGAAAGCCATTATTTTCGGGGCCAACGGCACCCTCGGAACCGCACTCTCCAATGAATTGCCTCTTTACGGGATCGATGTGCAGGCCGCGTTCAAGCGAGCTGACGTGAACATCGCGGACGAGAGCGCGGTACGGCACGCGATCGCCGAATTCAAACCCGATGTGGTCTTCAATGCCGCGGCCTACACCAACGTCGACGGCGCTGAAGACGATGCCGATGCGTGTTACATCGCCAACGCGGTCGGGCCCGAAAACGTCGCGCGCGCCTGCCAGAGCAGTAGAACGGTCCTCGTTCACTATTCGACTGACTTCGTTTTCGACGGCGAACAAGAGCGTGCGTACGACGAATTTGATCCCGTCTCACCCCAGGGCGTATACGGACGCAGCAAGATTGCCGGCGAACGGATGGCACTTGCAGCTTGCGAGCGCACGTTCGTGCTGCGTGTGGGTTGTTTGTACGGGCAGGGGGGACGCAATTTCCCCTCGACAATTCTCGACCGCCTCAAAGCGGGCCAGGCTATCAAGGCCGACGCCACTCGGAAGGGATCGCCGACCTGGGTGGTGCCCGTCGCACGCGTGTCCGCCGCGCTTTGCATGACGCCGTACCACGGCCTTTATCACTGCACCTCCAACGGTGAAACAAGCTGGGCGGACTACGCCTTATTCCTTGCGGACAAGTTGGGCGTGGACTCCAAAAACGTTGCTGCTTTACCCTTTGGTGCGCTGGCCCTAAAGGCGGCACGACCCCGACGCGCGATCCTCGATAACCGGATGTTGCGGTTGCGTGGACTTGATTCTATGGGAACCTGGCAAGAACAAGCCGAAGGTTTTATCGCCAGCCAGGCCACCCGCCCGACCCCTTGAAAAACCGAAAGGATTGCCAATGAAAGCCGCCGAGAAGAAGGTTGTTAGCATCGAATACACACTCAAAGATGACGCGGGTGAAGTGCTCGATTCTTCCGAAGCAGGAACGCCGCTTGTTTATATGCATGGTGCCGGCAATATCGTGCCGGGCCTTGAACGCGCTCTCGAAGGGAAAGGCGTGGGCGATGCTGTGCAGGTTGTCGTATCGCCGGATGACGGTTACGGTCGCCGCGACGAGAAACTCATCGTGAACATGGCGATACGAAAGTTTCCGGGCGGCAAGGTCGAGGTCGGGCAAGTGTTTCACGCACAAACCGATGGCGGTCACATGCCGGTGCAGGTCATGTCGGTCTCGGGCGATTACGCCAAGGTGGACGGGAACCATCCGCTTGCGGATGAAACGTTGCACTTCGATGTGAAAATCGTGGATATCCGCGACGCTACTGAAGAAGAGCTGCAACACGGACACGTTCACGGCCCGGACGGTCACCACCACCACTGACGGTGAGTGCCGACACCTACCAGTCGGTCAACGTACCGTCGCGCTTTCGGGCGATCGGCAGGTACGCAGGCTGGTAGGGGTATTTCGCGGCCTCAACTTCGTCAAACGTCACACCGAGGCCCGGCTCGTCCGAGGGATGCAGCATGCCATCTGCAAAGCGATAGTTCGTGCGAAACACCTTCATCGCCTCGTCGGGGTGCCCCATCCACTCTTGAATGCCGAGGTTGTGAATTGCCAGATCAAAGTGCAATGCCGCCGCCAGCGCAATCGGGCTGATGTCACTTGGCCCATGCGGCGCCATCTTGACGTGATACGGTTCGCAAAACGCCGCGATCTTACGCAATGGCGTGAGCCCGCCGGAGTGAGACGGGGTCATGCGTAAATAATCGATGCACTGCCGGGTCACCAAGTGCTGGCAATCCCAAATCGTGTTGAAAACCTCACCGAGCGCGAGAGGCGTCGTTGTGTGCTGCCGAACGACATCGAAGCCCGACTGCAATTCACCCGTGACAGCATCTTCAAGCCAAAACAGATCGTAGGGTTCAAGCGATTTACCCAACCGACCCGCCTCAATCGGCGTCAACCGATGGTGCCCGTCGTGTAATAAAATCGGGTCCGGCCCCAGTTCCGCGCGCACGCCCTCGAACAGTTTCGGTGCCCAGTTCAAATAGGGGCGGGAATCCCAGGTCTCCTCAACCAGGGTTGTTCCACGCGACGCCGGCTCGTACGAGGCATTCGAGGACGCAACGCCGTACGTTTTGGACAAACCCGGAACTGCCGTCTGGATGCGTACAGCCCGAAATCCCTTGGCCATCAGATCCCGTGCAACCTTGACCACGCCCTGCACCGACGTTGACGTGGCGTGGGTATAAACCAACACGCCATCGCGGCTCGCACCACCAAATAATTGATACAGCGGCACACCCAGCGACTTCGCCTTGAGATCCCACAGCGCTATATCAACGGCACCGATCGCTGCCATCGTCACCGGACCCCGGCGCCAGTAGACACCCCGGTATAAAAGCTGCCATGTGTCTTCGATCTTGCGCGCATCGCGCCCAATCAACAGCGGGATCACATGGTCGCGAAGGTAGCTTGCTACCGATAACTCACGACCGTTGAGGGTGGCGTCTCCCCAGCCGACAATGCCACCTTCACACTCAATCTTGAGGGTGACAAAGTTGCGACCGGGCGAACAAACGATTACCTCGGCAGCAAGGATCTTCATCGACTATTCGCCGTGGAGCTTCCAGAGAAGATCGTTGGCATGACGCAACGACGGGAAAGTCCCGGCGTCCGTCCACCAGCCTGGAAGCGTGTCACAGGTCATGTCACCCCGTTCGATGAACGCGTTGTTCACGTCGGTGATTTCAAGCTCGCCCCGGCCCGAAGGCTTGAGTGTCGAGATGACATCGAACACTGTGTGGTCGTAGAAGTAGATCCCGGTCACAGCCAGATCGCTCGGCGGATCTTTGGGTTTCTCGATGATCTTGACGACCTTATTCCCCTCGGTAACCGCGACCCCGTAGCGAGAGGGATCGTGCACCTTTTGCAACAACACCTTTGCGCCGCTCTGCTGCTCGCGAAACGACTGCGCAAACGGCGCGATCGATGACTCGAAAATGTTGTCACCCAGGATTACCGCGAGCCGTCCACCTGCACCGAAGCGGCGGGCGAGACCGAGAGCCTGTGCAATGCCGCCCGCCTGATCTTGAACGCGATAAGTGAACTCGCAGCCCATCTCGTGACCGCTGCCAAGGAGGCTCACCACGTCACCCATGTGCTCGGTACCGGTGACAATCAGGATCTCTTTGATCCCGGCCTCGATGAGTTTTTTGACCGGTTGAAAGATCATTGGCTCGGGGCCAACCGGCAAGAGATGTTTATTGGTGACCTTGGTCAAGGGAAACAGGCGTGAACCCGTACCGCCCGCCAAAACCACGCCGCGAATGTCGTTCTGATTTGCCATGTCGATGTCCCCGTGTTTATGTTTTTTTGAGCCGGACTATTTGTTGCCCTGCAACCGCTGGCCGTACTGCTCTTCGTAGTACGCACGATATGCCCCGCTGCGAACGCGCTGCCACCATTCGGGGTTGTCCCGATACCAGGCGACAGTTTCAGCCAGACCTTGCTCGAAATCACGGGTTGGTTTCCAGCCCAGTTCCGAACGAATCTTGCCTGCGTTCATTGCGTACCGCCGGTCGTGCCCCGGACGGTCGGGAACATAACGAATCAAGGACTCGGTCTTCCCGGCAAGCTGGAGAATATTTCGTATCACTTCCAGATTCGGACGATCGTTTTCGGCGCCGATGTTGTAGACCTCCCCCGAACGGCCGCCGCGCAGAACCAGATCAATTGCCGCACAATGATCCTCAACGTGAATCCAATCACGAACCTGCATACCGTCGCCGTAGACGGGCAGGGGCTTGTCTTCAAATGCGTTCAGCACCATGAGGGGGATGAGCTTCTCGGGGAACTGAAACGGGCCGTAATTGTTCGAGCATCGGGTCGTGACCACGTCCATGCCGTGGGTGTGGAAAAAGGCATCCACCAGATGGTCGGCCGCGGCCTTGCTGGCCGAATAAGGACTGCGGGGGGTGATCGGATTCTTTTCGTCGAAGGCACCCGTCGGCCCAAGTGAGCCGTAGACCTCGTCAGTCGACACCTGCACGTAGCGCTTGATACCAACGGCGCGCGCGGCCTCAAGCAAGCTCAGTGTGCCGGATACGTTGGTATCGATGAACGGCGCCGCCGAAAGAATGCTTCTATCGACATGGCTCTCGGCCGCAAAATGCACAACAGCGTCGATCTTGTGTTCGCGCAACAAGCTCTCGATCAAAGGCTGATCGCGAATGTCACCCTTGACGAAAACGTGACCCGGATCGTTTTTCAGCGCTTCAAGTGATTCGAGATTGCCAGCGTAGGTCAACACGTCGAGGTTGACCACCTTCGCGGTCGGGTGGGTCCGACGGACCATTTTGACGTAGCACTGCCCGATAAATCCGGCGCCTCCGGTAACAAGTAAGTTCATTTCGCCGCGGAGCATGCCCAACACATGAAGGGCTGTCAAAGCCCCGCCAAAGTTTTGCACACGGCGCGCGCGC
>JAYUPZ010000405.1:0-7328 GCA_043759805.1 Myxococcales bacterium
TTCTGACGGCCATTGCCGAGACCTCTACCCATCATTTCGCCCGACCCGATGCTGATGAGCGATTCGCACATTTGATAACCCGCATCCTTGCGATGGCCAAAAGGATCGAGAAAGGCCATCACACGGCGCATGCGCCACGGTGTCGACGCGATGAAGCGCCAGCCGACGGGCGCCGCCACGAGGCCCGCGATGAGGATGTAAGAGATTTTGGTGCCTGCAACAAAGAGCATGGCAATCGCCACCGCACCGAAAATGGCGGCCGTCCCAAGATCGGGTTGTTTCAGTAGCAACGCCATCAACATCCCCGTCACGACCAGCGGCGGTAAAAAGCCTGCGGAGAATTGTCGAACTTTCTCGGCCTTGCGCGCCAGGAGCGCTGCGAGATAGACCAACAATGCAATTTTGGCGAGTTCCGAGGGTTGAAACGAGACAGGCCCCACTCGAAACCAACGAACCGCACCACCCACTCGGGTTCCGATGACGAGCACGGCTATCAACATCCCCATGCAGGCGAACAGCATGGGATAATTGATCCTTCGGTAGAAGGAATAGTCGGTGCGCACCGCGACTGCAAAGGCGGCGAGCCCCACGAGGGCGTAGAAGACTTCGCGCTTCAAGAAATACGTCCAGTCGCCGTAGCGTTTCGCCGCGAACATTGCACCGGCCGAAAACACCATCACGATTCCGAACGCACACAAACACAGGACGGCCCCGACCAGGATCGGATCGGCACCGCGACTTGGACCGGCTCCCTGGAACCAACCTTTGACCTCGGTGCGCAGGCGGCGCTCAATAGAAAACGTATCACGCCAACCAAAGCGGTGTTTGCGAGCGGGGGTCTGTGGAACGACCGGGACCGCTTCGTAGGGGGCCGTTCCGGTGTCTTCGGCGCTCACGTTGGGCCTCCCTTCGGAACCACCCGCGGCGTGGTGGGTTCGGAACCTGCTTCGGCGGCTTCGGCCTCCAGTTTGGCGGCAGCAGATCGGAATGCCGCGCCTCGCTCGCCATAGTTTAGAAACATATCAAAGCTCGAACACGCGGGAGACAAAATGACCGCGTCTCCGTGTTGCGCGCGACGTGCGGCCATTCGAACGGCTTCTTCCATGGACGAGGCCCGATCCACCGGTACCGTTGACCCCATGGCCGCCTCGATGCGATCGGCGGCTTCGCCAATCAACACGAGCCCGCGTCCGATCTGAGCCATCGCGCGAACGAGCAAATCGTAGCTGCCACCCTTGTCACGGCCGCCCGCTATCAACACCACAGGCCTCGGAAACCCGGTCAGGGCTGCAACTGTAGCACCAACGTTTGTCCCCTTCGAATCGTTGTAATAGCGAACCCCGTCGGCGTGTGCACATAGCTCCATGCGATGGGGCAACGGCTTGAACGTCAACAACCCCCGATGCACTTCGGACGGCAGTGCACCGCCGAGGCGCGAGGCAACGATTGCCGCAAGCGTGTTCTCAAGGTTGTGTCGGCCAACCAGCTTCGGATTGTCTGCCGTGTAGCGTTCGATTTCACAACCGGGAATGCGAATATTCAGGGTATCCCCTTGCAGCCAGCCGCCTTCCGAAAGAATCTGTGTGGTCGAAATCGGAACAAAATGGCTGCGAACATTGCGCGCCACCTCCAAAACCAGCGGGTCGTCCAGGTTCATAACAGCAAAGTCGCTTTGCTTCTGCGCGCTGAACACCTGGGCTTTTGCGGCAACGTAGGAATCGATATCGGCATAACGATCCAGGTGATCGGGCGTGATGTTCAACAACACGGCAACCTGAGGTCGAAAGGTCACGATCGTTTCGGCCTGAAACGACGAAACCTCGACCACGCACACGCCACCTTCTTTGCCCGCCGGTGTCTCCACAACTTCCGACAACGGCTGCCCAAGGTTGCCACCCACAAAGGTCGGTCGCCCGGTCGAAGCCATCATCCCGCCACACAACGTCGTCGTCGTGGACTTGCCGTTGGTCCCGGTGATGGCGATCATGGTCGCACGAATAAACTGCGAGGCGAGTTCGAGCTCACCCGTAATCGCAACACCCGCTTGCCGTGCGGCGCTTAACTCCGGCCCTTCTGGAACGCCGGGTGACACGACGATGAGATTGGCATCCAGAAAGTCTTCGATTCGGTGCCCACCCAGACTGCGTTTCATTGCGGGTGCTAGGGCCAAAAGCGCATCACCAAGCTGTGCTTCGCTTTTTTGATCCGTCAGCGTGACCGCCGCACCGTGCGCATGACACAGCCGCGCCGCGGCCTGACCCGATACCCCAAGCCCCACAATGAGCACACGTTTCCCATGCAATTCCACGGGTGGACGCGCGACGGGAACGCCCGTTGGAGTCGGGGGAGATCGGCGATGCATGAGAAAACACCCCAACCATCGCGCAGGCGAGTCCAACAATCCAGAAAGCCGATATTTTTTTTGCCGGGCCAACGGGCTCTGTCCCACCAACCCAACGGACCACACCTGCAAGGTGGTCGGAATTCGACAGATTCTGGGGAATTTTGGTCAGATAACTGGGATTCAATGCGGTTCGAGTAGACAGTGCCGGAGAAATAGTTGGCACTTTCCTTGCTGCTCGAGGGGCGTATGAACAAACGGGGTTCCCGAAAATGCTGGGTCGTGCTGGCAACCATGTCCGTTGCACTGGCGTTTACGAAGACCGGGCAAACCCAGGAAGCGCCGGCACCGGATCCGATGCTCGACTGTGGTGACACCGCCAAGCTTGCTGCAATCGCCGGTTTGTTTCCGCCTTCATCGGTGCAGGTGCGCATGGAGAGCCTGGAACATCTCGCTGGATGCCACGCCGCCGAAACCGCAGGACCAGTCGCGGCCGTCATCCACCTCGACAGAGAACCCACCGTCCGCGCGTCGGCAGCCAAAACACTGGGGGCCATCGGCGGCGCGTCTGCCATCGATTCACTGCGCGCAACCGCCGGTTATGGCCGAGAGTCGAGCGTCGTGCGACAGGCCGCCGTCGCAGCGCTTGCGACGCTGCAAGCGTGGGACGCACTCGCCTCGCTGAGCGGGGACACCACTGCCCCATCCGCCGAGCGCTGGGCGGCCAGGCAGCTCCTACAAAAACAGCCCGCAGTCGTGGTCGTCGCGCCTCCGGAGCCCGCACCGGAGACGCCAACCGTCGTCGAGACGGCACCGCCGGTTCCGGAGGTGTCACCCCATTCGATCACATTCATCCAACCGTCACACACGATTGCCCGCGACACGATTGCACCGCCCGTATCCGTCCCCGCGCCGAAGCCGACAACACCGGCCGACGGGACTGCCCTCGTGGTGGCGACGTCAACCCTGGCAGGCGGGTATTGGGGTGCGAATCTTGCGTTGCTTGCGGGGCAAAACTCGGCCGGGGTTGTCACGCTCGTCGGCAGCGCCGGTGCGGTCATTGGCGGTGGAACGGCGCTGGGGTTGACCCGATTCGGTTTGCGCCCCTCCCCCGCGCAAGCGCTGTGGTACGCAAACGCCACAACGTGGGGCACGCTCGCGGGAATAGCCGCTCGTTCGGCGGCCTCGTCGGCCGGACCTAAATTGCAATACGGTTTGCTCATCTCGGGTGAAACCATCGGCATTGTGGCGGGACTCTGGGGGGCGTCGCAGTTTGGCTTCACAAGTGGCGACGTGGTCCTCGCCAACGCCCTGGTTGGCGCCGCGGGCCTCACCGGGCTTGGAACCCGAGTGGTTCTTGATCCATCCGCCTATCCAAGCCCCAACGCCTGGACCGCCGGCGCAATCATCCCGGTCATGGTGGCATCAACCTACGCAGCCAAAAAGCTGCGGCTGACCGAGAGCGATCGGCATCTGGCCCTTGCCGCTGCCATCGGAACCGGGGCCACGACGCGCTGGCTTGTAACCGGACTGTCGCCTACCGATGATCCCAACGAGCAGAAACGTGTTGCGGTAGGTGGCACTTTGATGGGCATCGGTGGCGGCTTTATCGGCGCCCTCGCGCTGTCCCCCTTTGTCGAGCCCTCGGACCGGAAGATCATGGCGCACATGGGTGGACTTGCCGCAGGCAATCTTTTCGGACTGGGGCTACACATGGTCGCCGCCCCGAAAGATTCGCAACACTGGGGACTCGGAGCCGGTCTGGGTGGCGTCGGATTCGCGGCGACGGGCCTCCTACTGGCCCCGCACCTGAAACTCAAGTCCAACGGCAATACGTTTGCGATGGCCGCCTTTGGGGGCGCGACAGCCGCGTCCACCTGGGCCCTGGCCCTGACCGCTGCTTCGACCGGACAAACCGCCGACGCGCGCGTCCCGGGCGGGATGATTGCGGGTGCGATCGCAGGAAGCAGCGCGGGTCTTCTCGCTTCGCCCTACTTTCATCCCGACGTGGTTGATCATCTGACCGCAGGTGCCGGTGTTGCGTCTGGCATGGCGACGGGACTCGGCGTGGCCAGGCTTGTCGAGTCGGAAAAAGGCAGCGCCGACTTTTTTGGCGTCCTTGGAGGCGCCGGCATGGGATTGGCAGGCAGTGCCCTGTTCGCTCACAACAATCGCCTGCGCGGTACCGATGTGAGGGCTGCCCTCCTCGGCGGCAGCGCAGCCGCGCTTGCGGGAAGTATCTTGCCCACCCTACAGCTTTCCACCCGTGATCCGGACGGATCTCATGCTCGCGTCATCTCTGGCGGTACCCTCGTCGGACTTGGCCTTGGTGCCACGGGCGGGGCACTTCTTTCAAACGCAACACAATCGTCACCGGCGACGTTGAATTTGCTGTGGATGGCAACGCCCATCACCGTTGGGACCGGGATCGGGCTGGGGCAGATGATCGACCCGATGGACGAATCCCGTGCTGCACGCATCGGGACCCTGGCTGGAATTGGCGTGGGCACCGGCGGTGCGTTGCTCGCGAACCGACTCATCCCAGAATTGCATCTCGCGGAACCGTTGCGCGGACAAGCAGTGACGATGGGGCTCCATGGCGCTGCGATGGGCTGGTTCGTCGGCAACCTGGCGCTCGACATTGCACCGTTTGGGCAAAGCTATTCCCACACCGACCAACAGCGCGACGGCGCAAGCCTCATGGGCGCTTCGGCTGGATTGGGCGCGGGCTTCATTCTGTCGCGATTTGCCGATCCAACTGGGCAAGACCATCTGGTCGCAACGGCGGGATCGCTTTATGGATTGTCGCTGGGCGACGGCATCGCAAGGCTGAGCTGGCATTCCGATCCAACCGACACACCCGATCGCCGCGGGGCCATGCTTCGCGTGTCGGGCGCCCTCGTGGGTCTTGGGGCCGGTGCCTGGGTTGCCCATGCGGTGGATCTGCGAGGCCCCGATGAGGCCGCAATTTTACTCGGTACCGGCTACGGAGCACTGATGGGCGCACTTGTCCCAAGTCTCGGGGAAACCAACTTCGAGGGTACGCGGACCGAGGGTGGGTCCTCGGAAATCGGGCTCACGCTGGGCGCGGTCGGCGCGGGAGCTGCGTCATACGTTACCGGGGCAAACGCAGGACAAATTCGCGTCACAACCGGAGGCGCGGTCCTTGGCATGGGATTTGGCGGAGGCCTCGGTCAATGGCTAACCGAGTCAGGATCACAGGGTGCCCGCATGGGCGTCGTCGCGGGATCAGCCGGAGGCATCGGCGCGTCCCTCTTGCTCGATTCGCAGCTAAAACTTTCGAGCGGATTACCGAGCTCTGCCACGGGGCTTGCTCTTTTCGGCGGTGTGCTTGGTGCGACCGAAGGTTGGATGCTCGCGGGTGCAACCTCCGAAACAGGAGCGCTGTATGGCGGCACGCGTCGCGCGAATGGGGGCGCACAACTTGCGGGCGTATCCCTTGGTATCGCCTCGGGATTGGTGCTCTCGCGTTTCATCGAACCCACCGGATCGGACTACCTGGTCGGCGCAACTGGCTTTGGACTCGGCGCCATGCTGGGCGCAGGCGCTGGCACGCTCGCCTTCGACGACACACCGCGCGCCACCGCGGTGGGCATCATGGTGGGATCGGCTGCTGGCATGACTGCCGCATTTGCAACACAGGCGATATCGCCCATCGAATCGACCGACGTGGGCGCGGCCTTCGTCGGCGCAACGGCCGGCGGCGTTGTGGGCTGGCTCGCGCCGACGTTGCACCAGTCCGACGCCGATCTCGGCTCGACCCAATCGGGGGCAGGATTTCAACTGGGCTTGCCGATTGGCGTGGCGGGTGCAATCGCGATCCGCAAGTGGCGTGATGCGAATTCCACGGACACCGCGGTTGTGGCCATCGCGGGGTTCGATGGTGCCATGATGGGTTACGGGGTCGGTCGACTTTATGACGGCGACGACAATCAGGGGCGCCGGATTGGCGTCGTGGCTGGAACGGGCGCAGGTCTGGCTGTTGGCGGGCTGTTGTGGACACGCCTGACCCTGGATGACGGCGATCCCCTGCTCATCGCGGGAATGACGGGGATCGGCGCCTGGACCGGCTTGCTTGTACCTCGCCTTGGAAAGGCCGATGCAAACGATGTCGACGACCACGCTCCCGGCGCGATGTTGCTGGTGGGTGGCGGGCTTGGTTCATTCGGAGCCGTTGCATTGGCGCACAAACTGAACGTGCCCTCCGATCTGATGAAAAACGCTTTCGGGCTGTACGGCACAGCACAGGGCGCGGGCGCGGGTCTTGGCGCACTGGTGAGCGAGCGGGATGACGCACCGATTTGGGGCCTGATGGGAGGCGGCGCCTTCGGGCTGCTTGCAGGCGGTGTTTTGCACAATCGCATTTCGTATGACGAAACCTCGCAACCTCTTTTGACTGCCGCCACCATCGAGGGACTGTGGATGGGTTCGTGGTTGCCTCATGCGATGCACGATGATCCGAGTGACGCCCAGCAGATTGGAGGTATCGGACTCGGTGCCCTCGGGGCCTTCACGCTCGGCAGCATCGCCAGCGCCTCCTGGCGTCCAGGCGGCAAGCAAACCGGGACGGTGATGCTGGGAAGTACGTTTGGTGCCGCGATTTCAGGTGGCGGCGCCCTGCTCTCAAGTGATCTCGATGGGCGCGGGCGCGTTCAGATCTTGCTCGGAGGCACCACGGTAGGACTCGTCGGCGGTGCGCTCATTTCGCCCCACCTTGAGATCGACTCCGAAGCTGCAAGCCACGCCAGCATCGGGGCCGCACTCGGCGCCAGCGAAGGCATGCTCTTTGCCTGGTCGGGTCGAGCGGACAGCGACCGCAGTTACGCGGGGGCCGCCCTCGTGGGCGCGGGACTCGGTGGTACGCTTGGCCTCGCGCATGCTGCATCCCCAAACTTCACGGCAAAACGGGGCTTTGCCGCAGCCGGTTTTGCAGCCTGGGGTAGCTGGATGGGCGCATTTTCGGGTG
>JAYUPZ010000406.1:0-15832 GCA_043759805.1 Myxococcales bacterium
CTCGCCGGGAAAGGAGTACCTGGTATTCGGTACCAAGATCACCCTTCCAGCTTGCGATCTCCTTGTCGAGCTCGCCTGCGCGCCGGGTGGTCTCCTCGCGATTCACCTGCTTGCCGGCGATCGCGTTGTCGACCAAAACGCGAATCGTCTCACCCGAGGTTGCCGGTACAACTTGCAGCAAGCCCGCGCCGACCGCCATCACGTGCAAGCCTTCGTCCGTCTTGTAGGTCAAGGTTCCCGGCCGCAGCGCGGACAGAAATGGGATGTGCTTTGGCAACACGCCGAATTCTCCCATGACGCCGGGACCCGAGACCTCTTGTACCTCGGTATCGACCAGCGCGCCCTTGGGGGTGATGACGGAGAGTTTCACAGTCGTCCGCCGATTTAGGCGGCCTCCTTCGCGAGCTGCTCGGCCTTGCGGCGAACGTCATCAATGCCGCCCACCATGTAGAACGCTTGCTCGGGCAAATCGTCACACTTGCCGTCGACGATCTCCTTGAAGCCGCGCAAAGTGTCCGCGATTTCGACGTAGGCACCAGGGCTGCCCGTGAACGTTTCTGCAACGAAGAAAGGTTGCGACAGGAACTTCTGGATCTTGCGCGCGCGGGAGACCGCCAGCTTGTCGTCTTCAGACAATTCATCCATACCGAGAATCGCGATGATGTCCTGCAACTCTTTATAGCGCTGCAAGATCTTCTGCACGGCGCGCGCGATCGCGTAGTGCTCGGCGCCCACAACATCGGGCGAGAGAATGGTCGAGGTGGAATCGAGCGGATCGACGGCCGGGTAGATACCAAGCTCGGAGATGGCGCGCGACAGAACGGTCGTGGCATCAAGGTGGGCGAAGGCCGTTGCCGGTGCCGGGTCGGTCAAGTCGTCGGCTGGAACGTAAATGGCTTGCACCGAGGTGATCGAGCCCTTGCTGGTGGTCGTGATGCGCTCTTGCAAGGCGCCCATTTCCGTTGCGAGGGTTGGCTGATAACCGACTGCCGAAGGAATACGTCCAAGCAAAGCCGACATCTCGGAGCCGGCTTGCGTGAAGCGGAAGATGTTGTCGATGAAGAGCAACACGTCCTGACCTTCTTCGTCGCGGAAGTGTTCTGCAACCGTGAGCGCTGACAAGCCCACGCGGGCACGTGCGCCGGGCGGCTCGTTCATCTGACCGTAGACAAGCGCGGTCTTGGACAAAACCGTGCTGCCATCGGACAGTTTGGACTCTTGCATTTCGTTATAAAGGTCGCGGCCTTCGCGCGTGCGCTCGCCGACGCCACCAAACACCGAGAATCCGCCGTGTTTCTTGGCGACGTTGTTGATGAGCTCTAGCATCGTGACGGTTTTGCCGACGCCGGCGCCGCCGAAGAGGCCAATCTTGCCACCGCGACGGTAAGGTGCGAGCAGGTCGATAACCTTGATGCCGGTCTCGAACATTTCGATCTTGGTCGACTGCTCGGTAAATTTCGGCGCGGGACGGTGAATCGGTAGCGTGTGCTTGGTCGAGATGGGGCCCGCCTCGTCCACGGGACGGCCGACGACGTTCATGATGCGTCCGAGGACTTCGCGACCCACCGGAATCATGATGGGCTTGCCAGTGTTCTTGACGGGCATGCCGCGCATCAAGCCATCGGTGGATTCCATGGCCACGCAGCGCACGGTGTGCTCACCGAGATGCTGGGCAACCTCGATAACCAGGTTGTCCTGCGTATCATCCACGGTCGGGTTGGTGATGGTGAGCGCCGTGTAGATCTCGGGCAAATCGGCCGAATCGAAAGCCACGTCGACGACGGGACCGATGACCTGAACCACCTTGCCAACTGCGTTTGATTGATTGGATTGCATCCTGATGTCTTTCTATTCGTTATGGGCGTTTTAGCCCTTGAGTGCTTCGGCGCCACTGACGATTTCCATCAGTTCTTTCGTGATGGCGGCCTGGCGTGCTCGGTTGTAGGCGAGCGAAAGGCGTTCGATCATGTCCTTGGCGTTCTTCGTCGCATTTTCCATGGCGGTCATGCGCGCGCCGAATTCGGAGGCGATCGATTCGAGCAGAGCGCGGTGAATACGCGACTGCAAGTACTGAGGCAGCAGAGTCGAGAGGATCTCGGTCATGCCAGGCTCACAGGCAAAGTCGGCAGGAGGAATCGCGTCGTCCTGAACGTGGGCGGCCTCGATTGGCAACAATTGTTCGGTGACAATCTGTTGTGATACGGCTGAACGGAATTCGTTGTACACGAGGCGAACACCGTCGACGGCGCCATCGAGGAAGAGTGCCGAGACAGCAAGCGCGATCTCGTGTGCCCGGTCGGACGCGGTTTCATTCGTGACGCCAGCGAAGGTCGAAGCAATTTGAACATTGCGCCGTGAGAAGTAGTCGCGTCCCTTGCGGCCGACGATGGTCAAGCGATATCCATCCATCGACTTCGCATCCAGGCCTTCGGTGATCGAGCGCTGTGCGGTTCGGCAAGCATTCGTGTTGAAACCGCCGCAAAGCCCACGGTCGGAGGTCAAGACGATGATGACCGGATTGCGCACAATGCGCTTGACCATGAACGGATGCGGTTCGGGACCAGCGTTCATGGCAATTTGCGCCACGATTTCGCGTAGGCCTGCTGCAAACGGTCGAGCGGCAACGATGTTGTCCTGTGCGCGGCGCAACTTTGCTGCCGAGACCATTTTCATCGCGCGCGTGATCTTCTGGGTCGACTTGACCGACGAGATCCGTTTGCGGACTTCTTTGAGAGTGGCCATGGATGTTTACTTGGACGAGAGATCTGCTGCGAACTGTTTGCCGAACTCGCCGAGCACTGCCTTCATTTGTGTCACAAGGCCGTCCCACTCTTTGCTGACCTTGCCCTTTTCGCGCAGGTCCTTCCAGAGCTGCGGATGGTTGCCATCCACATAGCTATAAAGATCTTTCTCGTATCGATCCAGGGACAACATCGGCAGGCTGTCGAGGTAGCCGTTGGTGGCTGCGAAGATGATGAAAACCTGCTTCTCGACGCCGAGCGGTACAAACTGACCTTGCTTCAAGATCTCGGTCAAGCGCGCACCACGGTTGAGCTGGTTCTGCGTGGCCTTGTCGAGGTCCGATCCGAACTGAGCGAAGGCTGCCAACTCGCGGTACTGCGCGAGCTCGAGACGCAACTTGCCTGCGACCTTTTTCATCGCGGCGATCTGTGCGGCACCACCGACGCGGCTGACCGAAATGCCGACGTTCAAGGCGGGCCGTTGACCCGAATAGAACAAGTCGCTTTCAAGATAGATCTGACCGTCAGTGATTGAGATGACGTTGGTCGGAATGTAAGCCGACACGTCGCCTGCCTGCGTTTCAATGATGGGCAGCGCGGTGAGCGAGCCTCCGCCGAGCTCGTCCGAAAGCTTGGCTGCGCGCTCGAGGAGACGGCTGTGCAAGTAGAAAACGTCGCCGGGATACGCTTCGCGACCGGGTGGGCGGCGCAACAAAAGCGAGAGCTGGCGGTAAGCGACGGCTTGCTTCGACAAATCGTCATACACGATGAGTGCGTGACGACCGCTGTCGCGATAGTACTCTGCCATGGCGACGCCGCTGTAGGGCGCGAGGAACTGCAGCGGCGCGGACTCGGATGCGGTGGCAGCGATGATGGTGGTGTATTCCATCGCGCCGTGCTCGCGCAATTTGTCGACGACGGCGGCAACCGTGGACTGCTTCTGTCCGATGGCCACGTAGAAACAGAAAACGCCCTGTCCCTTTTGGTTAATGATGGTGTCGATGGCAACAGCGGTCTTGCCGGTCTGACGGTCGCCGATGATGAGCTCGCGCTGACCACGACCAACCGGGATCATGGCGTCGATTGCCTTCAATCCGGTTTGCATGGGCTCATGCACCGACTTACGCGCGATGATGCCGGGGGCTTTCACCTCGATCTTGCGAAATTCCTTGGCATTGAGCGGTCCCTTGCCGTCAATGGGTTCGCCAAGTGCGTTGACCACGCGGCCGACCATCACGTCGCCGACAGGAACCTGTGCGATCTTGCCGGTTCGTTTGACCTGGGCGCCTTCTTTGATCTTGTGGAAGTCGCCGAGCAAGGCGCAACCCACGTTGTCCTCTTCAAGGTTGAGCACGAGGCCGACGACGCCGTGGCCGAAGTCGAGCATTTCGCCCGCCATGGCCGACTCGAGTCCGTAAACACGTGCGATACCGTCGCCGGTCTCAAGCACCGTCCCCGTCTCGGTGACGGCAACCTTTTGTTCAAAGTTCTCGATCTCCTTGCGGATGATCTGGCTGATTTCCTCGGATCGGATTTGCATCGTGTTCCTCTAATTCAAAATACGGTTGGATAGCGCTTCGAGCCGGGTGCGTAGGCTGCCGTCGAGCACCAAATCTTCGACCTGTGTCACCACGCCCCCGAGAAGTTCCGGGTCGACCTGGGTTTCCAAAATTACTTTTTTGCCAAGGCGACCTTCAAGCGCCTTCTGAATGCGGGCAAGACCTTCGGCATCAAGGGGTGCAGCCGAGGTCAACTTGCCGCGCACCTGGCCGAGCTTCTCGTCGGATAGTTTGCGGAACTCGCGTGCGATGTGAGGCAAGAAAGCCAACCGGCCTCGTTCAAAAAGCAAGAGTGCAAAAGAGCGAAGCTCGGTGCTGGGTGCCACGCGCGGTACAAGGTTCTGCAAAATGGCGTGCTTTTCGCTATTCTTGAAGACCGGATTGTCGAGAGCGTCACGCAGCTCGGTCGAGCTGTGATACAGATCGGCGAGCGCCGTCAGTTCAGCGCCAAGTTGCTCGAAACTGTTGCGGTCGACGCCAATCGAAAACAGGGCGCGGGCATAACGCTTCGAGATGGAACCACCGAGCGCGGCCATCAGTTTTTGCCTCCGTCGAGTTCGCCAACAAAGCCATCGACAAGGCGACCGTGATCGGCCGGACCGATCGACTTGCGCACGAGTTGTTCAGCCAGGCTCGCAGCTGCCATCGCAACCTCGGCCCGGAAGGATTGCTCGGCCTGCTTGACCTGTTGCTCGATCAAGAACTTGGTCTCGGCTGTGATGCGATTGGCCTTCTCCTCGGCCGTGGCAACCAGGCGTGCCTTCTCGGACTGCGCGTTCTCATGAGCCTTTTGGCGCATGTCCGCGATCTCTTTCTCAAGGTTCGCCAGGCGCTTTTCCTGCTCGGCGAGGCGCGATTCCGCATCGGCGCGAAGCTGGTTGGCGGTCGCTATCTCCTGCTTCAACGTCGAGTGACGGTTGGCGAGGGCCTTCTTTACGCCGCCGCCACCGAACTTGATGATCATGAACAGCAGGATGCTGAAATTGAAAAGCTGAAGGGCAAGCGCCTTCAGATCAAGGTGGGCGCCGTGTTCCGCAACGTGTTCCGCGGCATGCTCGGCTCCGTGTTCCGATCCGGATGCCATGGCGAGCGCGGGGATGAGCAAGGCCAGGCCAACCGCTGCAACGAGCGAAACGACACGGAAGCTGCGCTTGCCCATCAAGACACGCTCCTGCCGAGAACCTTGGTTGCAAGCTGTGCACCCAGTTTTTCAGCATGCCCCTGCAAACGGGCTTTTTCGGTGGCCATGGCTGCCGCGAGAGCCTTCCGGGCCTCTTCAAGGGCGGTATGAGACTTGGCGTGGGCCTCAGACATCAGCGTGGTTTCGCGGGTGCGGGCCTCGGCGCGGGCCGAGATGAGCTCGCCAGCGGTCAGGCGTCGGGCTTCGGCGAGTTCGGCCTCGACCTTCTGGAATCGAACCTTTGTGTCCGAATCCATCTTTGAGGCATCGGCGCGGAATCCATCAACACGACGAATGCGCTCGGCCTTTACCTTCAAAAAGGGCTTCCAGAGCAGCTGCGAAAGGCAGAGGTAGAACACCAGAAACAACCCGACGGTCAGGAAAATGGTCCCGTCGAGATCGAGCAATTGCTGCTCTTCGGCGTGTGGGGCCGCGGAACCAAGGGACAGGATGATGTTGTGCAAGCCGAGGGGCATAAGGTATGTGGGATTCCCGACGGCTCGATATCAATTCCGCGATGTTGCGTCAAGCGTTGCGCGCATATGAAATGGATACGGTTCGCAAGGTGGGCTCGGGCTGGCCCAAGGGGGGACTGGGGCCCGGGCTATCGCCAAAGCTTGAAGACCAGGCGACGGTGCGCGTCGGAGACTGAAATCGGGAGCTCGGCCCAGACCGGCGCGAAGTAGATGAGGACGACGAGCAATGCGGCCATGAAGACCATCAACGCTTTTCCGTTTCGGCGATCCAGCTTGGTAACGATACCCGCAGTCAAGATGATCGCGAAGCCGTAGGGCGTCAGGTAGTGGTACCAGTACGAAGATATGCGTCCGCTGAACCAGAGCAGCATCATGGACGTCCAGGAAACACCCAGGATCGCAAGCGCCTTGCCGTCGCTCACGTCGAACCATTCTCGCCACCGTTCGCGAAAGCGGGTGCTCATCGCAACCGCGGTTCCCACCAGCGGAAGTCCCAGAAGGCAAAGATCCGAGACGGCGAAAAGGAGCGGGTTGCTGACACTCGATGCAAGTCGAATCTTCGCGCCCTGATACGCGCTCTTCAGCACGATCGGATGATGGATGTACAACCAAGTGTACCACGACGATTCGAGTGGGTTGCTCAGGCGGACAAAGCCCAGGTGTCGTGACTGTCGCGTACGGATTTCGTCCCACACTGACATCGGATCTGCTGGGTGCCCAATGAGTCGCAGACCTATCATCCAGACTCCCAGATGAACGAGCGGCACAACCGCGAAGGCAACAATTGAGTACCAGGGGACACGCCTCAGGATCAAGATGGCAAAACATGCGGGAAGCCCGACTTGAAATCCGCTCCACTTGATCGAACCCGACAGTCCAACCAGCACCGCGCAGGTCAATACGCCGGCCCAACCGCGAGCAGTGACAGCAGCCAACATGCTCCACAGAACGAAACAGGTCATCATCCCTTCGGGAAATGCATCACGGGAAAATGCGATCGCGAAGCCATCGGCCGCGAGAAATGCCGCCGCCAACCATCCAGCTTTTTCATCGTTGAACAGCGCTCGTGCGATAAGGAACACAAGCACGATGCTCTGGAGACCCAGTAACAGCGAAGGGAATCGCCATGCCACCGGGTTGTCGCCGAATACGAGGATCGACGCCGAGATCAGCACCTTGCTGAGAGGTGGGTGACAACATTCTCCGGTGTCTGGAACGCCCAGGAGAAATTGACGTGCGGCCGAGACCATCTGTTCTTCGTCGAACCCAAAGTAAAACGGATAACCGACGTTCTGAATTCGCAGCACGACACCCGCGACGATCATCAAGAGCACGATCCAGCCTGTCGCCGGATGCGAAAAACGGGGGAGTCTCGCGCTCATCGAACGATCACACAATCGGTAAGGGTGCCAACCGTGACGGCCTGTTCAAGAGGCGTGAACGTCGCGCTGACGTTGAAGCGAATCGATGCAGATTTTGCGAGACCCTTGATGGTGTAATTGCACGTGGCGGTGAATCGTTCAGACGGCAGTGAACCCTTCAAGTCCCCGCTCCATAGCCCGGCCCCGAGCAGCAGGGTGTTTTCGATCGTGTTGTACGGTTGCAAAAACTGGGAACGATCGGCGTTGGAAGCATCAACTTGGGTACCGTCGAGGATGTACCCACAGCGCATGCCCCCGAGTGCCTGATCCGAAGCACAGCCAAGGTTGGCCCTGTCCGCACTGACGAGGGTGAGCTCCACGGCACGTGTTGTTCCCACGCGCCAGGAATCGGTGCCCTGCGCATAGGCCTCGCGATAGGATTTACCGGCCGACACGAGCCACAGGCCAAAGGCAATCAAACAGAACGACAACAACGAAAAGACAAGCACGTTGATGCGTTCGGGTGGTGGTGGTGGTGCGTCGTCAGGGGAGGCCATGGCAAAATACAAATACCACTATTTTGCCGAGGGATTCACATCAGATATGTGACGCCGACGACGATTAGTAGGCCCAGGGCGGCCGCGGCGATTCGTACCACCCATGGATCGGGCTCAAGGGTCCGCACGAGGGTCCGTGCGGCTGCCTGCGCATCGGGATCGGAGGCATCCGCCGCCTGCGCACGGGCCAGCCTTCTGGCGTGCCGCCAATCGCCCTGGTCGAAGGCGTCGTGTGCGGGGCTGCGATGGGCGGGTGGGGGCGTTTCGGGGGTGAACATCGGTGCGATCATCACTACGGTGTCAAACGTAGGCGCGGAAAATACGTTCTGTAGTATCCGCGATCACGCGTAAGAAGTGCGTCGGCGTGCCTTGCAGCATGTGCGCCGATCAGAAAATCGGCAAGCATCCGTTCGCGTTGACCGCCACGCTTTCGATAGGCGGCCCAAGCCTGTCCGGCGGCGTGGGCCGTTGCGAAATCCATTGGTATCAACTCGAGGCCGAGTTGTTTGAATGTTGCGGCGGCATCTTCGACGCGAGGAAACCTCGAAGCGACCTCTGCTACCACCACATCACAAATCACGAGGGATCCATTTGCCGATGCACCTTCAAGTGCCGCAAGTGATTGGTTCTGATGAACTGGATCGGGCAAGAACACATCCAGTAAAACATTCGAATCAACGGCCGTTCTCATGTCTTGTCTTGCACCGCATCGGGAGTACCGCGGAGTTCGTCAATTAACTTATCGGTGCTGTCGGTTTTGTTGATACCACCCATCCGTCCGATGACACCGAGAGCCTCTCGCCAGGGCGAATTGTTGGCGATCTTGCGCGCGACAAACCCACCCGTTGCGAAGTCCATCTCGAGTGTCGTTCCAGGCGCCAAGCCGAGTCGATCTCGGATGGCCTTGGGAACCGTGATCTGACCGCGCTCGGAAATGACGGTTTTCATACTCAAATGGTACGAAATCATATCTGCCGAGTCAAATGCCGGGCTCGAACAGTTACTTTGGCAGCTTGTCTTGCCGCCACGCGGACAGTTCGGAACTCTCCGATGGTGACACGGCCGCCGGTTGCGTGCTGGCAGCCGCAACAACGGCAGCAGCCACGGCGATATCTCGATTTTGTACGGCCGTGGGCGGCGGGGGTGTGAGGCTTGCCTTGTGGAGCGCGATGAAGCCCGTGTCGTATTCACCGCGGATAAAGGCCTCGTTTTTCATTGCCAGCCGGTGAAACGCAAGATTGGTCTTGATGCCACCCACATCGTATTCATCCAGCGCCCGTGCCATGCGCGCGATCGCGGTTGCGCGATCGGGACCATGGGCACAAAGCTTCGAGATCATCGGGTCGTAGTAAATTGAAATTACGCTGCCTGCTTCGACCCCCGAGTCATCGCGGATGCCGGGACCGGCAGGGGTTCGCAGCGTTGTGATTGTGCCCGGCGAAGGCAAGAACTTTACCGAATCTTCGGCGTAGATGCGGCACTCGATCGCCGCTCCCTGTTGCCGAATATCGGCCTGTGTGACCGGCAGTTTTTCTCCACCCGCAGTTTTAATCTGCCAGTGCACGAGATCAATTCCGGTGACAAGTTCGGTCACCGGATGTTCGACCTGCAAACGCGTGTTCATCTCCAGAAAGTAAAACTCGCGCGTGACCGAGTTGTAGAGCATCTCGACCGTACCGGCTGACACATAGCCAACCGCGCGCGCGGCCTGCACCGCGACCGCACCCATCGCTGCCCGGGTTTCCGGTGAAATCGCTGGCGAAGGAGATTCCTCTATCACCTTCTGATTGCGCCGCTGCACCGAGCAATCACGTTCACCCAAATGTACGACGTTTCCATGGGTGTCCGCGAAAACCTGAATTTCGATGTGTCGGGCGTTGACGACGGCTTTTTCAAGATAGACGGTGTCGTCACCGAAGGAGGATTTGGCCTCGCGTTGTGCGGCTTCGAAGGCCGACGCGAACTTGGCTTCCTCATGCACAAGGCGCATGCCGCGACCCCCGCCGCCCGCCGTTGCCTTGATCATGACCGGGTACCCGATGCGGGTCGCAGCTTGCAACGCGGCCTCGACCGTGGCTATCCCCTTGCCATCAGGACCGTTGTCGCCGGGAACAACGGGAACACCGGCCTTTTGCATGTACTCGCGCGCGGAGGTTTTTCCACCCATGGCACGGATCGCTGAGCCAGGCGGACCAATGAACACGATTCCGGCTGCGACACAGGCCTCGGCGAATTCGGCGTTTTCGGAGAGAAAACCGTAGCCCGGGTGAATTGCATCGGCACCCGTTTGTCGGGCGGCATCGAGGATCGCTTCCACGCGGAGATAGCTGTCGCGTGCGGGCGCTGGACCAATAAACACGGCCTCGTCGGCACGCCGCACGTGCACAGCATCCCGGTCCGCTTCGGAATAGACCGCAACGGTGGCGATGTTGAGTTCACGGCAGGCCCGCATCACGCGGCACGCGATCTCACCTCGATTGGCAATCAGGATTTTGCGAATGGGTCGGGTGTGCATGGCCCTAGTATCCCGCAGGTTCGCCTTCGCCGCGCCATTCTGCAGCGGCCTCAATGCCTTTTTCCGACCGCGAAACCACATTAACCTTGGTAATGTGGCCGCGCTCCACCAACTTGTGGCCGCGTTTGACGAGCGCCTGCACAACATCGGCGACGATGTCGGGCTCGTGGGCAAGTGTCTCAGGCATCCACTGGTGGTGGATGCGGGGAGCGGCGCTGGCTTCCTGTGCGTCCATGCCGAAATCGACGATGTTCAAGAGGACCTGCAAGGTGCCACTGATGATGGTGGGGCCACCCGCACCGCCAACCGCAACACGCACACCCGTGTCGTCGACGACCAGGGTGGGGGACATCGAAGACAGCGGTCGCTTGTTGGGGGCGACGGCATTCTTTTCGGTGCCAAGCAAACGGAAGGCATTCTCGACACCCGGCTTGATGGCAAAGTCGTCCATCTGGTTGTTCAGCACAATGCCACTTTTGGTCGTCACAAGGCTTGCGCCAAACCACAGGTTCACCGTGCTGGTCAACGCCACCGCGTTGCCCTCGGCATCGATGACCGAAAGGTGCGTGGTGCCGCCGTCGTGCGGCGGATCGGGGTTTTCACCGGGTGTGCCGTATTGATCTTTGTGTAGTACTTTTTCGCCGACCTTGGCCGCGAGCGTCGCGTGGTACTTCGGATCCAAAAGGTGTGCGACCGGAACTTCCACAAAATCGGTGTCGCCCATGTGGCGCGCGCGATCGGCAAACCCGTGTTTCAGTGCCTCGACGAGCACATGCAAATACGCTGACGAGTTGTGACCGATGGCCTTTGGATCGGGGATTTTGCGTTCCAGAATGCCAAGCGCCTCGGCGATGACGATGCCCCCTGATGATGAGGGTGGCATCGAGTAGACCTGTCGGCCTCGATAAGTCAACGCAAGTGGAACCCGGTCCGCGGTCTTGTAGGTGAGCAAGTCTTGCTCGGTCATCACGCCGCCGGCTGCACGGATTGTCTCGACGATCTCGCGCGCGATCACGCCCTTGTAAAACGCATCGGGTCCCGATTTTCGAATCGCGGCAAGCGTGTTTGCCAGGCCCGGTCGCTTTAACATCATGCCCGCGGCGATGGGTGGCTTATTCGAATACACGTTGGCAAGAAACGCCGCCTTGCCGAAGACGTCGTTGAACATCCCCGCCGCGCCCGAGGTTGCCGGATATCCGCGTGCCAGCTTTTCGGCAGGCGCAACACATTTGGCAAAAGGGAGCTTGCCCCAACGCTTGACGAGCTCGGACAGGCCGAGCACTTCGCCAGGTACCGCCACGGCAAGTCCACCCTGACGCGACAGCTTTGGGTCGGGTTTGCCATCCCTGAAAAACATTTTGGCATCGATGCCGGCGGGAGCGCGTTCGCGGAAGTCGAGCGCGTAGGTCTTCTTTTCCTTCGCGATATAAACAAGCGCAAAACCGCCGCCGCCGATGCCAGACGAATGCGGGTGGGTGACACCGAGGGCGAGGGCCGTTGCGCAAGCGGCGTCGATTGCGTTGCCGCCGGACTTCAACAATGAGGCGCCCGCCAGAGATGCGAGGGCGCTTTCGGACGCGACTGCCCCGTGGGGCACCCTCAAGGGACCTTTCACCGCTGCCGATGCTGGTCCTACACAGGCGCACAACGCCCAGAGACTGGTGAATAGGATCCGCAATCCCGTTGCACCTTTGGAGAGGGCATGAGAAATCGAGGGTTGATTGGGGCAGGATTGTTGCAGTCGCATGGGCCGGAGCGTTAACCTCAGATTACTCTCGATTCGGGGCACGGGGACACCTGTCCAAGTAAAACAAACATGAGTCAACCGGCTGGCAATGCGCTCTCGCTGAAGATTAAGTTCAAAAGCGAGACCTATGATGCGTTTGTAGAACGTTACGGAGGCGACCTGAGCCCCGGGGGGATCTTCATTCGCTCGCGGAATCCGCTGGCGATCGGCGCGAAAATAAATTTCGACCTCTCGCTTTCGAACGGTGAACCGCTTCTAACCGGCTCGGGAACCGTTGTATGGGTGCGCCAGCCCGATCCCCGTCAACCCTCGACGAGTCCGGGCATGGGCGTTCGATTCGACCAGATTACCGATGAAAGCCGGGTCCGTTTGAATCGGATCCTGGCTGAAAAGACCAAGCGGGAACGCGCCGGACAGCCGGTTGGGCGCGGACCGACGCCGATTCCCGAAGGCCCAGTTGCGTCAAGCGAAGACGATCTGCGCACCACCGCGCCCGTTGCGATGAATGTTCCCCCGGCGGCTCGACCCACCGGAAAATCCGAATCGGCGCAAAATCGCGCGCCGACACCTGCCCGGGGGGTGCAGACTGTGGCTGGCCGTGCACCGGCAGGCTTCAACATGGCCGCGGTGCGAGATGGTTTTTCGGAAGCGACGCGCGCCGTTCCGCCTCCCGGATGGGGGGCTCCGCCCTCGTCCCAGGAGCGAATTCCCGCCCGAGCCTCGATGCCCGCGGCACCGCCTCCATCCGGTCCTCCTGGTTCCTTCAATAAGAGCGAATCGACGCGCTCCGGCGGACCAAGTCAGGAGTTGTTGAATCGCGCGACCCCCGTCGCCCCCATGCCGGTTTTTGCTCGCAATCCCATTCCGACGGCGCCTGCCAAAAAAGGGGGATTCGAGGCGGCTTCAACCGTTGCGGCTCCCCGTGGTGCGGTTGCCGGGCAGGCCACCGACGTGGCGGCCGGGATGATTGGAACGCAGGCTGCCAGCGGTCGTTCTGCTGCGTCGGAATGGGATTCGGAACACACCGAGATCATGGAAAACATCCCCTCCTTCGACTTCGCCGAAGAGGAGGATGAGGGTGATCCTGAAGAGGGCACCCCCACCACGGTTCGCGGGCAAGCGCTTCCCGCTCAGGGAACATCTCGACCCACGCCTTCCCCTGCAAAGCCCGCCGGTCTCGACATGTTGGCCCACCTGATGCCCGCAGTTGAGTCCTCAATGCAACCGGAAGAGAAAACCCCACCTTTCGAGGAGCCGCATACGGTCGGCCTGGGCCCGAACCGACGTCCCACGGGCGAATTGAACAATCTATTCGATGGCGAGGAAATGCCCGTTTCGGTGGAGCAGTCGATGCCCTACGATACCGGTGTCACTGCGTCGTCGTCTGAACTTGAGCAAGCCTCGCGGGGCCTGGCGAGTGCAAGCCGAGTCGCCATGAAGGTCGGCCCCGCCAAGCCGCCTGCGAAGAGTCGCAAGCCATTGCTGATTGCGCTGGTAGCCGTCGCGGTGCTTGGGGGAGCAGGGTACGTCTATGTTGAATTCATGGTCGACCCGACTGTCGGGGAAGATATCAATCGCCCTCCGACTTCGGGTTCTTCGTTTGCGCCGCCACCGGTAACACAGCCGCCAGGCGCGACGCCACCTGCGCCGGAACCAACGCCTGTGCCGGAACCAACACCTGCGCCGGAACCAACGCTTGTGCCGGAACCAACACCTGCGCCGCAACCAACGGCTGTGCCGGAACCAATACCTGCGCCGCAACCAAAGCCTGTAAGTCCGGCGGCTGCCGCGCCGACGCCAGCGCCCCGATCACCCGCGCCGGCCACCAGGCCCCCGGTTGCTCCGAGCGGAGGTCGCAAGACGGCCGCGGGCAATCCTGTGTCGGCGGATGCCGAAGTGATTCATTGGCTGCGCGTGCGTTCGGTCCCAAGTGCCGCCGAGGTCTACATTGATGGGGTCAAGGAAGGGACAACCCCCTTCGAGCGCCGCATGTTCGACATCGCTCGACCTTACGCTCTTTCGGTTCGCAAGGATGGATTCGAGTCACACGAACAGATGTTGAGTTCCTCGGATCCGTGGATTCGGCGCGGCAAGGAATTCAGCCTCACGATAGCAACGCGGTTAAAACTTACGGCAGGTACTGCCCCGGCCAACCCAGCCCCGGCGAATCCGTAGTACGATATCCGGCCGAGTCGCGAACATGGCGGTCAGACGGCAGGCAGTGGTTGGGGTGGCGGTGGTGGCACTGATGGTTTCCGTTGGCGTTTTCATTGAGAGCCGACCGACCTTGCCTTCGGCGTCGAATGAGATTGCACCGTCCGCGCCATCGGTTGCGGATACGCGTGCTGCGGTTGCCCGTCACTACTGGCGCATCGATACGCACGTACACCTGAGCGGTGATTCGATGCCCAAGGTTTTGTCGTTGATGGATATGTGGGGCCTCGCTGGCGCCGTGAACCTGTCGGGCATGCATCCAGGTCCCCCACGGTATCTGCTGGAATCGCAGCTTGATCTGGCAAAAAAAAGTGCCGGTCGGGTGGCGGTTTTCATGACGCCCAACTTCATGCGCGCGCTGCGCACGGCACCCACAGGTTATGGCAAAATGTTGGCAGCGGAACTGGAAGCCGGTCACAAGCTGGGTGCGGTAGGACTGAAGATCACGAAAGGCCTGGGACTTGGTTATCCAATGCCGGATGGTCAGACGTTGATGCCGGTCGATGATCCGGGGCTTGATCCGCTGTTCGAGGCTGCGGGTCGACTGGGCATGCCAGTGGCAATTCACACGGGCGATCCGAAGGCCTTTTGGTTGCCGAACGACGCGAACAACGAACGCCAGGACGAGCTGACGGCGCATCCGGGATGGTCGATGTTTGGCGAATCGGTTCCGACGTGGCAAGCGCTTTACGATCAATTCGAGCGTCGAGTCGCGCGGCATCCGAAAACGATCTTCATCGGCGTGCATTTCGGCAATGCACCGGAAGATCCAGCGCTTGTGTCACGAATGCTCGACAGCCATCCGAATCTGTATATCGACACGGCGGCTCGCGTTCCGGAAATCGGACGCCATCCTCAGTCGGCGATGCGCGCGTTTTTCACCCGGTATCAGGACCGGATTTTATTTGCCACCGATACCGGGGTGGGTGATGCGCAGGAAGACATGATGTACGGCTCGACGGGCAGCGAACCGGCGACCCTCGCCGACGAGGATCGTTTTTTTACGGGGACATATCGTTACTTCGAGACCAGCGACCGGGCGTTCGATCACCCGACGCCCATCCAGGGAAGGTGGAAAATCGACGGGGTAGGGCTGCCAGAATCGGTTTTACGCAAGGTCTACTTCGAGAACGCCGCTCGGCTGTTGCACTGGAGCCCGCGTGGGTTTAGCGTCCGGGCTCGTTCCGGGGCCCTTTAGGCTCCGACTCAAATCCTGGAGGCTTACTTGATGATGATGCGCACTGTTTCCCGTTTGCTATGGCTGGGTGTTTTGGTGGGGTCGCTGGGTTTTGCGACAGGTTGTAACAAGCTGAAACTGCCAGGCGGCGGCATGCCCCAGGGGCAATGTGGCGACTTCGAGACGGTGGACGGCATTGCCAAGATCGACTTTGCTGGCAAGTACAAGCTTGCGGCGGATGCGTCGGCAAAACTGCGTGCCTCGTTGCAAGCATCGGCGGCACTCGCAACGATGGCGAATGATAT
>JAYUPZ010000407.1:0-7322 GCA_043759805.1 Myxococcales bacterium
GGCGCTCGCTGCATGGATTGCGGTGTTCCGTTTTGCCATACCGGTCAGATCATCGCGGGGATGACGGCGGGCTGTCCGCTTCACAATCTGATTCCAGAGTGGAACGATCTGGTCTATCGGGGTCAATGGCGTGCTGCGATTGATCGTTTGCACAAGACCAACAATTTTCCCGAGTTCACCGGTCGGGTTTGTCCTGCTCCCTGCGAGGGATCCTGTGTTCTGGGGATCAATGCCCCCCCGGTGACCATCAAAAGCCTCGAATGTGCGATCGTCGATCACGCGTTCGAGCAGGGCTGGATTGTTCCCGTCGTCCCCGAAAAGCGCAGTGGTAAAAAGGTCGCCATCGTGGGGTCAGGACCTGCGGGTCTCGCGTGTGCCGCGGAACTGAACCAGGCGGGCCACACCGTGACGGTGTTCGAGCGCGCCGATCGTGTGGGAGGGCTGTTGATGTACGGCATTCCCACAATGAAGCTGGAAAAGCGGCTTGTTGATCGTCGCATCGAGCAGATGCGCGCCGAAGGGATCACGTTCCAGACCGGCGTCGAGGTGGGCAAGAACTATCCGACCGAGAAACTGAAGTCGTCGTTTGATGCGATCGTTTTGTGCGGGGGCGCAACGCATGCGCGAGATTTGAATGTGCCGGGGCGAGATCTCAAGGGCATTTACCCCGCCATGGAGTTCCTCACCAAGAACTGCAAGAGCTATCTCGACAGCAACCACGCCGACGGCAACTACATCTCCGCCAAGGACAAGAACGTGGTGGTGATTGGCGGCGGTGATACGGGTACCGATTGTGTCGGTACCTCGATTCGGCACGGATGCAAAAGCCTGGTCCAGCTTGAGATCCTGGCGCAGTCACCCGCCGAACGCGCGAAAGACAACCCCTGGCCGCAGTGGCCACGCATTCACCGTGTGGACTACGGTCAGGAAGAGGCCGCCGCTCTTTGGGGTTCGGATCCGCGCGCCTACGCGGTTTCCACGAAGAAGATCGTGGGTGATGCCGAGGGCAACGTTCGCGAGGTTCACGTCGTGGGCGTTCGTATGGTTCCGGGCGTGGGTGGCAGCAAGATGGAAGAGATCTCGGGCACGGAAAAAGTCATCAAGGCCGATCTCGTGTTGCTCGCGATGGGCTTCCTTGGTCCCGAAAAGACAGGGTTGTTGACCGAGCTTGGCGTTGAACTCGACGCGCGCGGCAACGTGAAGGCGAACGAGGAGAACAAGGCAACCTCGGTCGCTAATGTGTTTGCAGCCGGCGACATGCGGCGCGGGCAGTCACTGGTTGTGTGGGCGATCGCCGAAGGCCGACAGGCAGCGCGCGACGTCGATCGCCACTTGATGGGTCAGACCGTTCTCGTGTGAGCGCTGACCGTAGTACGATAAGGGCTATACCACTTTACCGGGATTCATGATCGCCTCGGGATCGAGGAGGGTCTTGATCCCCGTCATCAACCGGCGATCGACAGTGCTTCGGTAGCGCCACAATTCGTCGCGCTTGAGTTTGCCAATACCGTGCTCTGCACTAATGCTGCCGCCGAACTCGGCCACAAGATCATGCACAAGGCGCCAGACGCTGGCTTGCAAGTCGGCGGGAACGGGCGCGTTGCCCAGTTTTGGAAACGCCACATTGAGGTGCAAACTGCCGTCTCCGAGGTGTCCGAATACAACCAGTTCCGCGTCGGGATAGGCGGCGGCGACTTGTAATCCCACTGCCGGAAGGAAATTCGGAATGCGCGCGGGCGTGACGCTCACATCGTGTTTCACCGATGCGCCGGCGCGTTTTTCAGCTTCGGGAATGCTTTCGCGCAGGCGCCATAACGCCGCGGCCTGGGTGGGATTGGCAGCCATCACGGCGTCGCCAGCAAGACCAGCTTCGGCGGCTTGCATGAGTGAGTTCTCAACCGCATCACGGGCAGCGAAGTCTCGCCAGTAGCTTGCCACCTCAACCAGCACGCACGCGGCCGGGATATGCCCGAAGGGCGATTGCAACTGCGGGCAGTGCCTGAGCAACATCTCAAAGGCCGTCTGTCCAATGAACTCGAAGGTCACGACATTGTCGCCGGCGTCGTCTTGTAAATGGCGCAACAGCTTCACGGCAGCGTCCGTGTTGGGCACCGAAACCATGGCAGTCACGGTTTCGCGCGGCCGCGGAAACAGCTTCATCGTGACGGCTGTGACGAGACCGAGGGTGCCCTCGGCGCCAATGAAAAGATGTTTGAGATCGTATCCCGTGTTGTCTTTACGCAGACCGCGCAAGCCGTGCCAGATTTCGCCGCTGGGCAATACCGCCTCAATGCCCAGCACCAGATCGCGCGTCATCCCGTATCGCAACACGGCCGTGCCGCCCGCGTTGGTCGAAACAAGACCGCCCAGTTGAGCCGTGCCTTCCGCTCCGAGGCTGAGTGGAAAAAGACGCCCCGCTTCTTCGGCCGCGCGTTGTACGTCGGAAAGCACACACCCCGCCTCTGCAGTCACCAGGTTGTCGATGGGATCCAGCGAGCGGATGCGCGCCATCCGGCCCAGGCTGACAATGATTTCCCGCCCGGTATCGTCGGGTGTGGCGCCACCGCAAAGCCCGGTGTTGCCGCCCTGGGCAACGATGGGTCGCCCCCGTTCGCGCAACAGATTGACGACCGCGACCACTTCTTCGACCTGACCCGGTCTCACCACAAAGGGCGAACGCCCAACAAATGCGCCCCGCCAGTCGGTCAGATACGGCGCAATATCATCGGCCTCCTCGAGCAAGCCAGATGGGCCCACGATCGCCAGAAGTGCAGCGCGCAATGCATCGTCAACCATTCGGGTGACGATCCCACAACCCGAGTCCGATGGGAACCGGCAGTGGCTATTTGCCGTCGACGATGGCGGCCATCACGGGTGACAGCAGGGCACGCGGAACTTTCAACGCGATGATCGCATTGCGACAGCGTTTCCGCTCCTCTTCCGTGATGATCCCATCGGCCATCACGTCGCGTTTGAGCGCTTCGAGGAACTCACCAAAAACCGCCTTCACATCGGACACGTTGAGTATCGCCTTTGCGTAGAATTCCTGGAGCTCAGCCCGTTCGGCATCATCGATGGTTCCGTCCGCAAGGACGCGGGTTAACAGGCTGCGCAGGTAGGTCTTGGGATCGGTATTGGAGTCCATGGGTGCCTTTCCGGAGGATCCCTTGAAAGTTCGGCATCCTCGTACAACCCCTTGAGCATCTTCGGCGCTATAAATCTGTCGTGGCGACGTTTGACTACGACTTTGTCGTTGTTGGCTCCGGCTTCGGCGGCTCGGTGTCGGCGATGCGCCTGTCGGAAAAGGGGTACCGGGTCCTTGTGGTGGAAAAGGGCAAACGTTTTGCACCCGAGGATTTTGCAAAGACGAGCTGGGATTCCCGGCGCTTTCTCTGGAAACCCCGTCTCGGTTTGTACGGCATCCTGCAAATGACGCTGCTGAAGGACGTCTTCGTATTGCATGGCGCGGGCGTGGGCGGCGGAAGTCTGGTTTACGCTAATACGTTGCTCGAGCCTGACGCTCGGGTGTTCGCCGAACCTTCCTGGTCTGGCCAGGACTGGCGGACGATTCTCGCGCCGCACTATGCGACCGCCCGCCGGATGCTGGGTGTTGTACCGGCGCCCGAGCTTTATCCGGCGGATCGGTTGCTGCGCGACATCGTGAGTGAAGAAGGCAGAGGCGCGAGTTTCAAGGCAACAGAGGTTGGGGTGTTTTTCGGCGAGAAGGGTGTACAAGTTCCGGATCCCTATTTCGATGGCCAGGGTCCTGACCGCACGGGGTGCACGCACTGTGGAGCGTGCATGGTGGGTTGTCGCGTTGGCGCCAAGAACACCCTCGACAAAAACTATCTGTATTTCGCCGAGAAAAACGGAGCCGAGATCCTTGCCGAACATCAAGTGGTGCAACTCGCGCCCGCGGACGGCGGCGGCTACAGCCTGACGCTTGAACGTTCCACCGGCTGGTCGCATCCTCGTCGTACGATTCGTACCCGCAATGTCGTCCTGTCGGCGGGGGCGATTGGCACGGTCGATCTGCTGCTGCGCTGTCAAAATTCAGGATCGTTGCCCGAGCTGTCACCCTGTCTGGGCGATTTCGTTCGCACGAACAGTGAGGCATTGCTGGGGGTTCGTGCCGGTGACGAAACCGACAACAGCCGGGGCATTGCCATCGCGAGTGGTGCTTACATCGACGACGATACCCACGTCGAAATCGTACGCTACAACCGGGGTTCGGATGCCATGGGATTACTTGGGACCGTTTTAACCGGAGGCGGCGGGGCGATACCACGGTGGCTACGCTGGATGGGGACCATGTTACGGCATCCGGTGCGTGGGATTCGTGCGACGATTCCGTTTGGATGGGCAAAACGTACGGCGATACTGCTTATCATGCAGCCGGTTGATAATTTCTTGCGCCTGCGTCTGGGACGCAGATGGTTTTCGCCCTGGCGGCTTGGCCTTGTGTCGGACTGGAAGTCGGACAAACCGGTGCCGGTATTTTTCCCTCAGGGACAGCGCCTCGCACAGAAAATGGCCGAACGGATGAATGGCACCGCCCAAAGCGGCATCGTGGAGGTGTTGGCGAATGTGTCAACAACGGCCCATTTCATGGGTGGATGTCCCATCGGCAGCTCGCCTGAAACGGGTGTTGTCGATTTGCAGGGCCGGGTTTTCAACTACCCGGGTTTATTTGTTGTCGACGGCTCGACCATCCCGGGAAACCTCGGCGTCAACCCTAGCCTCACCATCACGGCGATGGCCGAACACGCGATGAGCCACATACCGGACGGCCGGACAAAGCCTAACGCGCAGGTAGAAGCTAAACTTGAACTGACGTGATCGCTTTCACCGAGGCGCAGGACATTCAGGCGATGCAGCGCCGTGTCCGAATGTCACGGCGGTGATACTGGTGCCGGTTGGTGCGGAGACCTTCGACCAGGATTTTCCGCTGTCTGTGCTACGAAAAAACGAGTCGCCATTTCCGTTCGCGCCGACGAGGGTGCCAGTGTCGCTGGCCGACAAGACCTCCGGCCATCCGGCGTCGCCCCCAACGCCGATGGTTTCGTTGCGCCACGCGATGCCATCTGAGCTGCGATGTGCAGTCTTGGTGTAGGCCTGCGATATGTAGAAATCGGCGCCCGTCCATACGATGCCACCACTGCCGGTGAACCGTGTTGTGATCGTCCAGGTCTTTGCACCGTCGCGGGACGAACATATGCCCTCGTTGTTTTTGGCAATCAGTGTGTCGACACCCCACGCGAATGATCCCAGATGCGGGCAGCTGGTTGTGCTGTCGGTCCAGGTTACGCCGCCGTCGTTGCTGAAGGTAAAACGTCCGCCATCGCCGAACGAAATGAATCGCCCCCCCTGGTACGGAATAAACAACATTGAGCGCCGGTGAGGAAGATCGGCATTGACGAACTCCTTGGTCGTCCAGCTGTCACCACTGTCTGTGGTACGATGGGTTCCGTTTCTCTGTGCGTTGACAGCGAAAATGTTGTTGCCGTAGGCGATACCGGTGCCCCATGTGCCTTTGGCCGAAGTTGCACTGCCGAACACATTCGGCATGGTCTGCGTCGCTGTCGTTTATCTTGCAAACGCCGTCTGGGAAGCCTTCTGTCTTACAAATCGAAAGCCAGGTACGACCATCATCACAGGATGTGAGGCGGCGTCCGCCGCGCCCCGTTGCAATGAACATCGGTACCTCGTCCGTTTTTGTAACCGTACCACCGTTCCTCCCGGTATCGGTCCCGTTGTACTGCCCGTACCACCATTGCCGCCCGATGCGCCACCTGAAACCGCCGCGTTGCCGCTGCCCGTATTGCCACCCGTTTCCGTTCGTGTGCTACCGCCCGATCCACCGGAGGGATCGGCGGAAGAGCCGCCCATCGGGGTTCCAGCACTGCCGCTGCCAGCCGCACTTCCTCCTTCTCCGGAAACCAATTGCCCAGCTGATCCACCGGTGCAAGCAAATCCGGCACAAAGGAGCGCACCCCCGACAACCAAACTACAAAGTCGTGCGAACAACAGAACACCTCGCTATCGGGTAGCTTCGCACAAAAGATCCTGCCTTGTGTATCGAATACAATCGTCGTTGTTGCGTTTCTCGAATGTAACGTTTGAGTCAGAGACGTGACGCACAGTTCTAACGGGCACCGGTAAAGTGCGTCCATGAGGCGAATCGGAATATTGTTGTTTGGCGTCGTGGCGTTGCCGGCCTAACGCCCCTGCTGATCCAGCACGCGCCGTACCTGATCCCGAACCGCATCGTATTTGTTCGGCACCGACACCGGCGTGTTGGCGTAATGCGGTTGCGCCACATCGCTAAGCTTGTTGTCGTGGTACCCGATCTTGAAATCGGTGAACTTCAGGCCGTTTGCGGTGCTGATGACGACGACGTTTTGACCCTTCGTGATCAACTTGCGGGCGATGAGCTTCTCGAGCACGGCCAGGGCGACACCCGTGTGGGGACAGCAGAACATGCCGGTGCGGTCGGCGCGCGCGGCCGCGTTGGCAAGTTCGGCCTCGGTGGCTTGCTCGACCAGGCCATCGAATTGTTTGAGGGCACGAATCGCCTTGTCGCGGCTGACCGGATTGCCGATCTGAATCGCAGAGGCGAGGGTGGTTTTCGGCACCATCGACTCGAAGGACTCGAATCCCTTCAAGTAGGATTCGTAAAGCGGATTGGCGTGGGCAGCCTGCGCAACACAAATGCGAGGGGATTTGGTAATGATGCCCAGCTCGCGCATCAAATTGAAGCCTGCTCCAAGAGCGCTGACGTTACCAAGGTTGCCGCCCGGAATGATAATCCAGTCTGGCACCCGCCAGTCGAACTGTTGTACGATCTCGATGCCGACCGTCTTTTGTCCTTCAAGGCGCAGCGAGTTCATGCTGTTGGCAAGGTAGACGTTTTCTTCGTCGGCCAATCGCTGCACAAGCGTCATACAGTCATCGAAATTGCCTTCAAGCGCCAGCACAGTGGCGCCGTTGGCCAGGGGCTGTACGAGCTGAGCAGTGGAAATTTTCCCTGCGGGCAAGATGACAAGTGACGGAATGCCCGCGGCTGCGCAGTAAGCAGCCAGGGCCGCCGAAGTATCTCCCGTCGATGCGCACGCGACCGCGCCAACGCGCTTGCCATCGGCCATCATTTGTTTCACGGCGGACACTAGTACCGTCATGCCGAGATCTTTGAATGAGCCGGTATGCGAATTGCCACACAGCTTGATCCAGAGATCTTCAATGCCGAGCTGTGCGCCGTAGCGTTGTGCCCAGAACAGATTCGAGCCGCCCTCGAACATCGATACGACGTTCTCGTCGCGGAT
>JAYUPZ010000408.1:0-3479 GCA_043759805.1 Myxococcales bacterium
GTTCGTGGGGCGGTGGTTCTCCCCCACGGAACGGGCAAGAAGACCCGAATAGTCGTGATTGCAAAAGGTGACAAGGCCAAAGAGGCCTTGGAAGCTGGCGCCGACCACGTTGGCGCAGAAGATATTGTCGAAAAGATCCAGAAGGAAAACTGGACCGATTTTGACACCTTGGTCGCCACTCCGGACATGATGGGTTTGGTTGGCCGGTTGGGTCGCGTTCTTGGTCCCAAAGGTCTGATGCCGAATCCCAAGGTTGGCACAGTGACTGCGGACGTAAAGCGTGCGGTCGCCGAGCTCAAGGCAGGTCGTGTTGAGTACCGCGTCGAGAAAGCCGGCGTTGTTCACTCCCGCATTGGCAAGGTATCGTTTGGCGCCTCGAAGCTGAACGAAAACGCCCTGGCTCTGATCGAAGACATCCAACGCCGCAAGCCACAGACTTCGAAGGGGACCTACCTGCGCTCCATTTCGCTTTCTACCAGCATGGGGCCTGGACTTACGGTCGACACCGGGGCATTTGTGGCCGCGACCGCGACCAGCTAGAACTCGATCATTCAGCTCAACTTAGTTCAATAAGAACTTCTGGAGTAAAACCGTGGAACGAACTCAAAAAGCCGAAAACATCGAATCCCTCAAGGGCAGCCTTGCGCGAGCACAGAGCCTGATCCTCACGGATTTTCGTGGTTTGACGGTGGATAAAGATACCGAGCTCCGAGCACGCCTGCGCAAGGCTGGCTGTGAGTATCGGGTGGTGAAGAACAGCCTGCTTTCAATCGCGATCAAAGGAACGCCTATGGAGGTCATTGACGAACTTCTCGTTGGACCGACTGGTATTGCGTTTCACTTTGAAGAGCCAGCGACGCCTGCAAAAGTTGTAACGGACTTCCTGAAAGACGCTGAAAAGCTCACTGTAAAAGGTGGTTACGTCGACGGAAAAAAATTGGACGAGAAGGGTGTTTCGGCATTGTCGAAACTCCCGGGCAAGAACGAGCTGCGAGCGACCTTGCTTGCGACGTTCATGGCTGCTCCACAGACCTTCGTGCGGTTGACCACAGCCGCTCATTCAAGCTTCATGAACGTTATTCGGGCCCGGGGCGATGCTCTGAAGTAGAGCGCAGCTACCAACAATTTTAGTACATCCATCAATCAAATAAGGAGTCAAGCAAATGGCTGACGTGACGAAAGAACAGGTTATTGATTTTCTCAGTGGCATGACCGTAATGGATCTTGCTTCGCTAACCAAGGAATTGGAAGCGAAGTGGGGTGTTTCGGCTGCTCCAGTTGCAGTGGCAGCTGCTGGTGGCGGTGCCGCCGCAGAAGCTCCGGCAGCACAGACTGAGTTCACGGTTACCTTGACAGAGGCCGGGGCAAACAAGATCGGCGTGATCAAGGCAGTCCGCGAGGTGACGAGCCTCGGTTTGAAGGAAGCCAAGGATCTGGTTGATGGCGCTCCTAAGAACATTAAAGAAGGCATCTCCAAGGACGACGCTGATGCCATCAAGAAGAAGCTAGAAGAAGCTGGCGCGAAGGTAACCGTCAAGTAATTGTCTTCTTTCGCGTTTGCAATTTCTTTGACAGCTCATCGCTGCCTATTCGGCTGACAGTTCCCGCCCGCCCTGTTTACCGGGGATAGGGTGGGATCTGTCGTTTGGCTTATTTTCTTTTCCAGGCACCAGGCTCCCGACAGGACACGTCCATGCCGACGCACATTCAAAAAAACTTCCGCGCCCGTAAGAGCTTTGCGAAGATCCGCAAGATCATCGACATCCCCAATCTCATCGAGATTCAAAAGCAGAGCTATGAAAAGTTCTTGCAGAAGGATCTTCTATCCGAGCAACGAGCTGAACTCGGTTTGCAGGGGGTTTTCAACAGCGTCTTTCCGATCAAAGACTTCTCCGAGACCTCGTCGATCGAGTTCGTCAGCTACGTCCTCGATCGTCCGAAGTACGACGTTGATGAGTGTCGTCAGCGCGGAATGACGTTTGCGGCGCCCGTCAAGGTCACCGTCCGCCTCGTCGTTTGGGATACGAATGACGAAACCGGCTCACAGTCAATCCGTGACGTGAAAGAGCAGGAAGTCTTCTTCGGTGAGATCCCATTGATGACGGACAACGGAACGTTCGTCATCAACGGTACCGAGCGAGTTATCGTGAGCCAGCTGCACCGCAGTCCAGGCGTGTTTTACGATCACGATAAGGGCAAGACCCATTCATCCGGCAAGCTGCTCTACAGCTGCCGCGTGATTCCTTACCGTGGTTCATGGCTCGATTTCGAGTTTGACCCGAAAGATCTGCTTTACGTTCGCATCGACCGTCGACGCAAGTTGCATGCGACGGTGTTGTTGCGCGCGCTCGGTTATTCCACCGAGGAATTGCTGAACTACTACTACGACCCTGAGACGATCTACCTCGAGGAGGGCGGCAAGTTCTCCAAATCAGTCGAATATGATCTCTTGCCAGGTCAACGTGCGACGCGCGACGTGCGTCACCCGGACACCAAAGAAGTCTTGGTTCGGAAGAACCGCAAGTTCACCAAGGTCGCGATCAAGAAGTTGCGCGATTCGAATGTCGATCGTTTGCCAGCCGATGTCGCGGAGCTCGTGGGCAAAGTCGCTTCGCACGACGTGATCGACGAGTCTACCGGTGAAGTTCTCTTGCAATGCAACGAGGAGATGACCGAGTCGAAACTTGAAGAGTTGCGGGAACACGGCATCTCAGAGTTGAAGGTGTTGTTTATCGACAACCTCAACGTGGGATCGTTTCTCCGTGATACGCTTATCGCGGACAAGCTCCAGACGACCGATGAGGCGATCCTCGAGATCTACCGTCGCCTTCGTCCAGGCGATCCTCCGACACTCGAGACTGCGAAGACACTCTTCAACAACCTGTTCTTCAACCCAGAACGTTACGACTTGTCGAAGGTCGGCCGTCTGAAGTTGAACTACAAGTTCAAGATTGACGAGTCGCTGGAAAACGCCGTGCTTACAAAGCGCGATATTCTTGAGAGCGTACGCTACCTTGTTGATCTCAAAAACGGCAAAGGCCAGATCGACGACATTGACCACCTCGGCAACCGTCGCGTTCGCGCGGTAGGCGAGTTGATGGAGAATCAATACCGTATCGGTCTCGTTCGTATGGAGCGAGCGATCAAAGAGCGCATGAGCATGTCGCAAGAGATCGAGACGCTCATGCCTCACGATCTTATCAATGCGAAGCCTGTGTCCGCTGTAGTCAAAGAGTACTTTGGTTCATCCCAGCTGTCGCAGTTCATGGACCAAACCAACCCGCTGTCCGAAGTCACGCACAAGCGTCGTCTTTCGGCCCTCGGACCAGGTGGTTTGACTCGAGACCGTGCGGGCTTCGAAGTCCGCGACGTTCACACGACCCACTATGGTCGTATCTGTCCGATTGAAACGCCTGAAGGTCCGAACATTGGACTCATTGCGTCTTTGTCGACCTATGCCCGTGTCAACGAATTCGGGT
>JAYUPZ010000409.1:0-3466 GCA_043759805.1 Myxococcales bacterium
CGGAAATTCGATGGTCAACATGGGCAGTCCGCGATCGACACCCAGCCAGCTGCCAAGAGAGCCGGGCGTTGGATACCCCAGATCCGCAACGGCAGGCCAACCACAGGCCTCAGAAACCCGATCGGCCCATGCCGTCGCCGGTCCGTCCGGGTTGATGCAAGCAAACGGCGCATGCACCGCGATGATGGCGGCAGGAGATTCTTGTTCGATGAGCTCGGCCAATGCCCTCGACTCTGGCTCGGACAAAGGCTCGGGGCCGGGATCGTATCCGGGTTGGTGATTGGTGGTGAAATTCCGTGAAGGCCAGTTCCGGTTCAAATCAACATCACGCGCCGAGTTCTTGGTTCCGGCCCACAAACCGTCGGGATTCAACGCAGGAACGACCAAAATCCGGGGTAAATCGACGGGCGGGTCGACCACCCACTGTGCAACCAGCGACACGACGGCCTCGGTGCTTGTGGGCTCATCGCCGTGGACCCCACCGATGAGCAGAACACAGGCACCTGCCCGCCGCCCAAATCGGCCCATCGGGATAGACAGGCCCAAAGTCGAACGACCGATAGCCGAGGGAAATGGTGCACCCAGTTCAACCCGCATTGCGACCACGAAGACGAGTATAGCGCGACAGGCTCGCCGTTCTTTCGCTTGCCGGCAAAGGCGGTGCTTGGCGGTCACCCACCGTTCGGTTATCGTGCGTTTTTTCCATGTCAGCCTCGCCATTTGTCATCAAGCCAAAAGAAAGTTGCCGGTGGGATCTCGTTGCCCTCGGCGAAGTCATGTTGCGCCTCGATCCCGGGGATGGGCGCGTCGCCACGACCCGAACCTTCACCGCGTGGGAGGGTGGCGGTGAGTACAACGTTGCCCGTGGCCTCAAACGTTGTTTCGGTATGGATACCGCGGTCGTCACAGCGTTTGCCGACAACCCCGTGGGGCGCCTCGTCCAGGATCTGATCTACCAGGGTGGTGTCGATCAATCACACGTGGTTTGGCTTCCGTATGACGGCGTGGGTCGCCGAATTCGCAATGGTCTTAATTTTACCGAACGTGGTTTCGGCGTGCGGGCGGCACTCGGTTGTTCAGACCGGGGTCACACCGCAATCGGTCAGCTCAAACCAGGACAAATCGACTGGAACAAGATTTTCGGCAACGAAGGTGCCCGCTGGTTTCACACCGGTGGCATTTTCGCAGCGTTATCGGAAAACACGCCCGAGGTTGCGAAGGAGGCCATGGAGGCGGCCCACCGAAACGGCGTCATCGTGTCCTACGATTTGAACTATCGGGCCTCGCTTTGGAAAGACATAGGGGGCCAGAAGAAGGCGCAGGAGGTCAATCGCGAGCTGGCGAAATTCGTCGACGTGATGATCGGCAACGAGGAAGACTTTAGTGCTTGCCTCGGCCTGCACATCGAAGGCGTTGACGATGACTTTTCGGAACTCGATCCGGGACAGTTCCAGAAGATGATCACAGTTGCCCGCGAAGCCTTCCCCAATTTCAAGGCCGTTGCGACCACCTTGCGGGCGGCGACAACCGCCACACGCAACGACTGGAGTGCCGTGTGCTCGACGGGCGACGCCTTTTATCAGGCACCGGTACGCAAAGATCTCGAAATCTTCGATCGCGTGGGAGGCGGTGATTCGTTTGCCTCGGGTCTCATCTACGGATTCCTGTCGGGTCAGGACGGACAGTACGCAGTTGATTGCGGCGCGGCCCACGGAGCACTCGCGATGACGACGCCCGGTGACACCAGCATGGCCACGGTCGATGAGGTGCAACGCGTGATGAAGGGAAGCAGCGCTCGCGTTGCTCGGTAACACCATGTCAACAACGAAAAAAGCCGACGTTCTGGGCCGCATCCACGAAGATGGAATTATTCCGATTCTGCGCACACCCACGCCCGAAGACGCGCTTGAACTTGCCGAGATTTTGCGATCGGCGGGAATCCATTCACTGGAAATTCCCCTGACCGTGCCGCGCGCGATCGATGTGATTCAGGAGCTATCTGTAAGCTTCTCGCCGGATCTTGTCATTGGCGCTGGCACCGTCATAACCATGGAAGATGCGATGGCCGTCCACGAAGCCGGTGCCTCGTTCATCGTCATGCCGGTTTTTGACCACGCCATCCTCGCGTACTGTCGCACCAACAGCCTCGGTTGTTTTCCGGGTGCGCTCACCCCGACTGAAATCCTCACGGCCTGGGGCGCGGGTGCAGATGCGGTCAAGGTATTCCCGGCGTCGGCGATGGGGGGACCCGACTACATCAAGGCAATCAAGGCGCCCCTGCCGCAGATCACGCTCATGCCGACTGGCGGTGTTACGGTTCAAAACGCCTCCAAGTTCATTGAAGCAGGCGCATGGGCTCTCGGCGTCGGCGGTGATCTCACCGACGTGCAAGCGATTCGTTCGGGAAAATCAAACTTGATCCGAGAACGCGCAGAGCTTTATCTCGAACTCGTTCGCGAAGCGCGCCATCAACGCAACCTCACACCGCCGCCACCGACACGATAAGTCGGCTATTCCCTACGCCGAAAGAGCATTCTGACGGCGTTTTTGACCTGGAGATCGGCCAGCGTGCGACCTTCGTCCGAATCTTCCGGCGCGACGATGACTTCACGTTCCAGGCCATTCGGAACAAGGTCCACCGGAAAGCCTTCTCGGGAAATGAGCACACGTCCATCGGTTGGGCTGCGCTCGAACGACACGATGCGATCGCCCGTGTGAAGCTCGAAGCGATCGCCGCCGTGATCCACCATGACAAGACGGGTACCGTGATCGCCCTTTTCGATCACCATCCGAAGCGATTCTTTAAACAGCCGCAAAAAGAACACGCGACCCTGCAAACTCGACAGCAAGGGGCCAGCCCATACGCCATCGATTGCGGAAAGTTGAACGAGCAGTTCGGCGGTGTCGTCGGCCAAGCTGAACCAGTAAATCCTCTCCCGGATGCGCTGTCCACTCGGCGTTGGTGGATTCTTGAGAAACTAGGTTTTCTCTTCGACCCGCAGTGGCGGCAAGCGACGAACGACAATAGCCAAAAAGACAAACCCAATCGCGCCCACAAAATAGGGTGCCGAGATATGCCAGAAATCGTAGGTAACGCCCGCACACACGGGTCCAAGGGCTCGCGCGAGTGCCGACATCGACTGATTGGCGCCCAGCACAGCGCCTTGATGTTCGCGTCCGGCCTGTCGAGAAATGTAGCTCGACAGCGTGGGGACCGCGAGGCTGTTGCCGACAGCAATGCCGGTCATCCCGAGCATGAGGCCCGCAAAACCCGCCATCGGGAGGATGGCGCTACTGCCCGTGGCGGCGAAGCCTATGCCCATCAGGACCAATCCAACCACCAGAAGTCGAACCTCCCCGAACTTGCGGTTGAGCCTCCCGATGAGTCCCCCTTGAACCAAAACCGCTATCACGCCCACGAATCCAAAGACGCGTCCGGTGGCCGCAACCGTCATCGAAAACGCAT